>NZ_AQXE01000016.1 GCF_000375485.1 Desulfovibrio oxyclinae DSM 11498
CTCTTTCAAGCCTTCACCTCCCGACAAGGTGGACGACCGGACAGAGATGACTCCCTGAACATCATCAAGGAAAAATTCGCAAAGGGAGAACTCACTGCGGATGAATACCAACGAATGAAGGAAGTGCTGACAAGACAATAAGATATCGCAATAAATGAAGTTGACGACTTATGCATGTGGGGCATGTGGATTTAAAACCTGTATGCCATGCCCCCTTAACGCACCACTTGGACTTACATACCTATAAAGGGTGACCCGTGTTACCCCAAGCTCTTTACAGAGATTCCTCACGCTAGTTGTCTTGTTTTTCATTGCAGCTTGCGCCATTTGTACTTGGGTCTTGTTTAGAGCGAATCGCCGTCCTCCCTTGCGACCGCGAGCGCGGGCGGCTTCAAGCCCTGCCATGGTTCGCTCTCTGATCAATTCACGCTCGAACTCGGCAAGGGCTGCGAAGATGCCAAAAATCAGCTTGCCACTTGCAGAGGTTGTGTCGATATCTGCCCCACGCCCTGTGAGGACTTTAAAGCCAATATCCTTCTCAGCAAGTTCTTGCACCACGCATACAAGGTGCTTGAGATCTCGCCCTAGGCGATCAAGCTTCCAAATCAACAGAATGTCTCCTTGGCGTAGAGCTTTTAGGCAAGCGTCCAAACCTGGACGTTTGCCTTTCTTGCCGGAAGCCATGTCTTCATAAATGCGCTTAGCAGGAACTCCTGCCTTCAGCAAAGCATCTCGTTGGAGATCTAAATTTTGTGAGCCATCAGCTTTTGACACTCGTGCGTAACCAATTTTCATAGGCTGTTCACAAACCCTCGTTTGAGTTACATGTCCAATATAGTTCAGGTAGGTACGATATCCTGTACCTTATTCCGTATCACAAACTATGTTAACAATACGTTATTGATTCTAGAAAAGATACAAGTGGGTTCAAATGCCTCGCAGAACAGTCCTTTCCTCTTCCCAGAGAACCGTTTTTGAAGTCTTACCAAGCGTTCCGGATTTACTCACACGGTACTACGTTTTGGACGAAGACGAACTTGCACTTATTTCCAAATGTAGACGGCCACGCAATCGGCTCGGATTTGCTTTACAACTCTGTCTCATCAAATTCCCTGGAAGGGCCTTACGACCCGATGATGAAATTCCCGATTCCTTGGTCGAATTCATTGCAGAGCAAATAGGAGAAGAGTCGGAAGTCTTCTGTGGCTACGCGGACAGAGACCAGACGCGCAGAGAGCATTTTAAGACCTTGATAGAGTTTTTCCGGCTTTCAAGATTTGGAGATAGTCACTATCAAGAGATGGTGCGCTGGCTGACGCCAATTGCTGTAGACAATCCAAAGAGTACTTTCCTTGTAGGTGCAACCCTAAATGAATTGAGACGTCGCAAAATTCTGCATCCTGCTTTGACAGTTGTGGAACGCCTCGTTGCCCAGGTGAAGATCCAAGCAGATCGCAGAGTCTACAATGAAGTGACCGGCCTGTTGTCCGACAGGCACCAGGCTGATCTTAAATTTTGGCTTAATCCACGAGGCGAGAAATCACAGAGTAGACTTTCATGGATTCGTCAACCTGCTGGCCGTCCTTCTCCTATAAATGTGATTTTGATAATGGAAAAGTTGGCCGCTATCCGGTTGCTTGGTCTTCCTTCCGAGGTCTTGGACGCAGTACCGACAATTCGCCGCAAGCAACTTGCCCAAGAAGGTAATCGAATTGCTGTGCATAATCTGCGAATGTTGAATGAACAAAGACGGTATACGATCATGACCGTATGCTTGCTTGAAATTCAACGCTCCTTAATGGATGAGGTCGTCAACATGCATGACCGCATCATTGGCTCCCTAATGCGGCGTAGCCAACGAAAACAGGCTACTCAGCTACAAGATGATGCAAAGAACATCAAAACAACCGTCAACGTTTTCTCAAAGCTTGGCCAAGCCTTAATCAAAGCGCGTGAGGAGCATTTAGACCCTTGGGAGCTAATCGAGGCTGAACTGTCCTGGGATGATTTTCNTGCAACGGTTGAAGCTGCTGAAAACCTGTCTCAACCTCAGCGGTTCGATTATCTCCATTATGTTGACACGAGTTTCAATCAGATTCGGCGGTATGCTCCAACCATGTTGGAGCATTTTGACTTCCGTGCAAGCTCTGGTGGACGGGATGTTCTTACAGCTATTGATATCATCCGTGACATGAACAAAACGGGCAAACGCAAATTGCCCGACCAAGTTCCTACTTCATTTATCCCAAAACGCTGGCAACCATTTATTTTCGAAACTGATGGCCTGAACCGTAGGTACTATGAACTGTGCGCTTTAAGCGAACTCCGTAACCGACTCCGTTCTGGCGATGTATGGGTACCAGGCAGCCGTCAATTCGAAGATTTCAACGAATACCTCATGGGCCCTTCCGCTTTTCGTCAGCTTCAGGAGTCTCGTGAAATACCTGTAGCGGTCGAAACGGATTGCACAAGATACATCTCAGAGCGGAAAGAACTCCTTGAAAGTCAGTTGGAAGAATTCCAAAGGCTTCTCAGAAGCAATGATTTGGATACGGTTTGTCTCAAGAATGGTAGGCTTTCAATGCAACCATATAGGGGTAACTCTGTTCCCGATGAAGCCAAGCAATTCAGCCGGCGCGTATATGCAGAGCTTCCTCGCATTAAAATTACCGATCTCCTCATTGAAGTAGATCAATGGACAGGTTTCACCGAACAATTCACTCATTTGAGAACTGGCCAACCATCTCAAGACAAGGAATCTCTTTTGTCAGTGATTCTCTCAGATGGGATTAATCTTGGACTGACAAGGATGGCAGAGGCTAGTTCCGGGGCCTCGTATAAACAGTTGTCTTGGGTTTCGGATTGGTATGTCAGAAGCGAATGCTATTCCAGAGGGTTGGCTGAGATAACCAATTACCACCACATAATTCCACTTGCAGGACAGTGGGGCGATGGCTCCACCTCGTCTTCAGACGGGCAGCACTTTCCTCTTGGCAGTGTTGGTCGAGGCCTCGGAGATGTAAATGCCCGATATGGGCGAGATCCCGGTGTGATTTTCTACACCCACATCTCGGATCAATACACCCCATTTCACAGCCAGCTCATCAACGCAACAGCACGCGATGCAACCTATGTCCTGGACGGCTTGCTTTACCATGAAAGCAATCTCAATATTGAAGAACACTACACTGACACCGCAGGTTTTACGGACCATGTGTTTGCTCTTTGCCATTTGCTCGGATTTCGTTTTGCTCCCCGAATTCGCAACATAGGTGACGTAAAACTATACACCTTTGGCAGCGCAAAACGCTGGGCTGACCTGGAGCCGTTGATAGGATCAAAGATCAAGCAAAAGGACATTGAGAACCAATGGGAAGAGATATTGAGGCTGGCAAGCTCAATTCGATTGGGAACCGTTACGGCATCCCTCATAATTCGTAAGTTGGCCTCCTATCCACGGCAAAACAAATTGGCTTTGGCCATACGCGAGCTTGGGCGTTTGGAAAGGACTCTTTTCCTATTGGATTGGGTCAAAAAGCCAGAACTCCGTTCTCGTGTTCAAGCCGGTCTGAACAAAGGGGAGTCCAGAAACGCACTTGCTCGTGCAGTGTTTTTCAATCGACTCGGAGAAGTCCGAGATCGTTCTTTTGAAAGCCAGTGCTATAGGACTTCTGGTCTAAACCTTGTCGTAGCTACGATAATCCTCTGGAACACGGTCTATCTGGAAAAGGCCGTGAAAAAAGTACGAGAGGAAATGGATGTTCCGGAGGAGTTTCAGAGCTACCTTTCTCCGCTTGGATGGGAGCACATCAATCTCACAGGAGATTATATCTGGAATCTTGGCCAAACGCCTTAACGTGCAACTTTGTCCGCTCTATGGAGTGCCCCCGTGTACCTTGATTTCTTCACGACGAAATCCTCCTACTGTCTGATAGTCGATTTCGCCGGAAAACTCACATTCCCGGTGGACCTATTTCGCGGGAGCAGGTCACCCATACGGTACAAGTTTAAGCAGCATGCTTTAACTTGATGATTTTAAGTGTTGTCCACCAGAACTCCTAAATCCCCAAGCCCCTTGACCTTGGCAAACAATATATCCACACCGCGATACAGGTGTGCTTTAAAGCAAGTGAACGGGTCTGGATATTGGGGGGTCTTTGAAAATCGTTGTATGACCAATGCACTAATGATCTGGTCCAAATCACCTAGGAGCACATGTCTGTGAAGCTCCATGCCGTCACAGGCTTGATCTTCATAGATTGGGTCAGATATCTCCTTTAAAGATAAAAGAACACCGTACCTCATCAACACGTTCGGATTGAGTCCGGTCTTGCCTTTTAAGTTCGTCAGTCTATTAGTTGTTTGCTTCGGGAGTCTGATTCGTGAAAATTTCATAGCTACTGCCTAGGCTTCGCTGAGCGCTTTGTCTGTTTCAATCCGAACTATTTCCGTACAACCATACTTTTGGTCGTGTTGAAGAGCGTAGACATCTGACACTTTGTGTCTAATATCCGCCAGCAACTCCGAGTCTATCTCTTCATCAGTTGAAAGCAGTATCAGTTGCTCAATTGCAGGGTAATAGTTTTGGACAAGACTTCGACGATGATGGCTATCAAGGCGAGCCAAGGGTGTGTCGATAATTGTTGGTATATTACCGCTTGCAACCGAAGCTAAAGCCCACTGTATTGCGGTGGCCAATATCTGCTGTTCTCCTGCGGAGAGTCGCTTCAAGTCAATACTTGATCCAGCAGGCCCGAAAAGTTCAACCGAAAAGTCGTTCGAAATATTCACATCATGAATAAGCAGATCCTTCCTAAATAGCCTTCTGATATTGTGCAAAATCAGTCGCTGGAGGCTTTTCAACCTACGTTCAAAAAAATCATCTTTTATTCTAGCCAACACCCGTGGGAACTGCTTTGCAAGTTCCTCTGATTTGCTTTCAGAGCTTCCCTTTTCAAGCTGTTTAGCCAACTGCAGTAATTTGTTGTCGATTGCGTTTATCTCACCTTCTACACGCTTTTTTTTCTGAACAACCTCTTCAAGCTGAGCTTCTTGAACCGAAAGCTTGGTGTTTAGTTTTCGCATTTCCGACAACGTGTCAGATAGTGCGTACTTATCGGGCACCTTTTCAAGTGCAGAATCAATAGCTGACAACTCTTTCTGAGCATTATTTATTGAGGAGAATACGCCCAGAGCTTGAGGTCGAATAACATCTTGAACCATTCCAATTGCCGAGAGGACCTCATCAGTCTGAGTGGCTGATATATTATGAATTGGTTTTGATGTTGGTTCCTCAGGCACTTCAAGAGCATTTAGTGCGATTTGTCGAATCCTGTCAGGCACCCCTTCTTCTGCTAATGCGCTATCGACCAGCAAGGCACGCTCTTTTGCGAATTCCTGAACAATCTGCGTCGCCTCACCCTTTCTTTCCAATACCAACTGTTCAGCTAATTCGTCTAACTCATCCGACAACACACAAAGAGGCAGATAGCTCTGAGACAACTCTTTGATTTTGGCGCTATCTTCTTCCAACTGTTTTTCAAGTTGAGTTTTACGAGCCTGCAAGGCACCGTGTGAAGATGCTAAATTGCCTCCCATTTCATAAAAAGCCGTCTCTGTATCCCCAAGCTTTTTTTTTCCCTTTTTTATTGCCTCATTCAATTCGGCGAACCTGAGATGGAGCGCCTCTCCTTCTTTATGAAATGCGGCCTTCTCATTTTTCAAAGACTGTTGGGCTTTAAGAATTGCCTGATAATCTTTTTTGTGTTTTAGGCTATCGCTCTGATACTTACTTACTGCTTCTTCTAATCCACTTACCGCACTCAGTCCGATCAGTTTTTTTACAGCGCTGCTGATTTCCCCAGAACGCAATGACTCTCCAAGATTATTAATCTTTTCACCATCAAAGAAGAACAATTCCATCATGCCCAACGGGATGATACTAAAAATGAACTCTTGAAAAAACTTGGGGGTCACTTCCTGATACTGTTCGTTATTCTTCAGGATTATCAAAGTCTCTTTGATCTTTCCGTCATTCCTCTGCCAGCTTCTCTTAACCGTAAAATCCTCGATGCCAGAAAGAGTGCGCTGCCGAAAATCCAACTCGATAGAAGCGGAGGATTCACCACTTCTAATAAAACCATCAATGTAATCTAAGTATTTATTCTTGTTGTTATTGAACAAGAATTGGCCATATAAGCCGACTTTCATTGCTTGAAGAAGACTTGTCTTACCCGCCCCATTGTCCCCACTGATGATTGAAACAGATCGTTGTGGGGTGTGTTCAAAACTGAGAACGTGCTCGCCTTTGAAAGATGTAATATTCGTAATTAAAATTTTATTAAGTATCATGCGAGATCCCGATAGATTTCAAACTCAGTGCGCCATTCTTTCTTGAAGGACTTTGCCACTTTATTCTTGAGTCGAACTTTGGACCGAAGGCCTTGGTGGTATTGAGCTGTGGTTAATAGTTCCATTGCCAACTCTGCTGGGAAGCTCTCCTCTTCGCAAATCTGCTGAACAGCAACCTTGTCTTCTTGGGTGAGAAAGCCGATCTCATCAATGCCGTTGTCGATCGTTTTTCCATTCACCTCTTCATAAATAGCGTAGACGCTGCTCTCCCAATCATTTTTTTCTTCTTTCCACAAACGCTGGATTTCATGGAGCTCTCTTTCTTCGATTAGATATATGTATTCTGAATCTGGATACGGATTATTCTCATTCAGACGCCTTTCGGTCTGCAGAAGAGATCGCAAGAAATCTTTTCTGAAATCCATTGTGTATGGGCCACGTGCAAGCTCTTTGATTCCCTCTTCTTCCAACTTGCCTCGAATGAAGAGTGACTGGCCGTTACGTTTAACATGCTCCCTAAACTGCTTTTTATTATCTGGAATCTGCGTGAAGAGTAGGGTCTCTCTGAGGTCCTGAAGCGGAGCAAGCCATTCTTCTCCGTGTTTAATTAGAGAGGACAGGGCTTTCTCTTTTTTTACCACTGTACAACACCAACAACCAAAACGACTTTTGCCACAACTCGGAGCTTTGATGTCTAAAATGAGTGGGCACTCTCCATCGCTCGCATTTTTGTACATGTAGACGAGCTCTTTGTTGTCCGCACCCCAGGGGGAGGGATGGTCAAGTAAGTACTCCCAGATTTCTTCTGTTTCCCAATCCTCAATCAAAGTATAGACATGGGCTGTTGGAATTTCTGGGTGGGGATTGTACATCTTCCCTGAGATTTTATGGCTTTCAATCCGTTTTTTCCTGGCAGCACTTTCGCTTTTACGAGACCCAAGCAGTAGTATTGCACCTGATGACTCAAAAGCCTGGGAACGAATAAACTCTGACGTGGGATCAATCTTGAGCCGGTCAGTGCACCATCTAAAGTTGTTTGTAGGAGCAGGATAGCCTTTCCCTAACAGGTTAACCCAAAAGGTATCACTGACAGCTGGAAACACCTTGATCGGGTTGAAGGGAAGACTCTGCTTGGCCGCTGCCTCTAACATCTTACTGATGTTTAAGTCTATGTGGTTTATGACTTTAGGAATTTCAACCAAAGTGTCTGACGACAAAATGTATACTGGCTTGAACAGCTCATCAGCACATAGTTCTGACAATGCGCTCCACACCAGTTGAACAAGTACGGTAGAATCCTTTCCGCCGCTATATCCAAGTATCCAGGGCCAACTATCCGCTTTATATCGCTCTTGGATTTCGGCGTAGATGTCTGCCAGAGGGCGACCTGCGTAGATATTATCCATGTTATCCTAACTGCATTTGTTTGCGATTGAACTCTTCTTCGGCAGCATTTTCTTTATCATTCAGCTCAACGCCTAACTGCGCTTTCAGTACGTTAGTAGTAAGGATGAAGCTGATGTTTGATTTTGTGATCTTACCATTGTGCAACGCTCGTCCTTCCCAAAGACGATTGTTCCGTTTCCAATTCGCATTTCCTATGACGGAAATGGCGTCATCTAGCCTCTTACCAGCACTAAAAGCAGAGTTTGTAACGGCCGCGGCCGCATTCAAGAAAAGATTGTGCCCGCTCAGATATTCTTGTCTCAAAGCACTTGAAGCCAATTCCCCTTTTAGGAATTGCTTCCACTCATCTAGGTTGTTGCCGAGCTTTTCCCAAAATTCGCATGCATATTGGGTGCTTTCAACAACATCATCAAGATCTTTCCCCAATAGTATTTTTGTCGCGTTGTAGATGCCGTTCAATGTGAACAGATTTACCGATCGATTGGAAATCGTCGTTTTTTCAAACTCAGTGTAATTTTTAAAGAAAGAAACGCTCACAGCAACCGACCTAACTATCTCTGCGTAAGGATCGCGGGTGTCATAAAGTATGCTCAGAGACTGAGCTGGCTTGAGCGTGTAGCGGTTCAAGTCAGTAAAAATCTGCTGGCTCATTTTTAGCCCTGGATCATTGAAAAAAATTATCGGCAGGAGTTCATATTCGTTGCTTCGCTGCTCCTTTAAAGACTCAATGATCGCAGAAATCCTATGTTGGCCATCATTGATAAGATACCTTGCACGATCCCTGATCAGCAGTGATCCAACATTAGGTGACCCCTCTGCCTTTTCGAAGGTCACATCGCCATCAATCGATACAGTGACAGCAGAAAAAACATAACTATCAGTGTTTGATAGAAGGTATTGTTTAATTGATTTAACACGTGTTTTGTTTAGAACTCGTTGAGCTCTCTCCACTGGAGGGATGTCATAGTTGTCTATCTCATTAAAGATTTCAGGCAAAAGGTAAAATGGACAATTGGCAAGGTAATACTCTCGTCCAGCCTGAACCCCTTTCACCGCAGCGAAACGACGTTCGTACAAGTCTCTTGGATGATTGGAAGACACAAAAACCTCACTTCATTGGAATTTGTAAAAACTGCGGTGGAAGTTGTTTTTTTCACTTCCACTTTAAGTACATTAAGCCCTCAAAACCGTCAAGAAACACGGGCGGAATAAGAGCGCTGAAATCATTTTTTTAAGTAGGATACCTGCATCCAATTGCACATCAAAACACCGAGTCTGGGTTCTACTTAAGCAATGACCCAGGCATATTGGCCTCCTTTCCATTTAAATACTTTATTACACACGGGAGTGGATCATTTTCACTTCATTTAAAAACTTTATTACTTACCTCATGCCGGAGATCGTCGGTTATCAAGGGTTGCTGCCCATAAAATTTAAAAACTTTATTACTCACCCACATAGCTTTTACTCCCGTACATTACACAATAGGGCCCGCCGGAGGATAAGCCTCCGGCGGGCCTTTCAGGCAGACCAAAGGGGCGGGCCCCCTTTGGAATCCCTGGGTTGTCAGCGGGGTTGCAGCTGCCGGGTTCATGCGGCCGCATATCTCGCGTCCCAGCTGCAACCCCGCTGACGGGGATTTGGATTCTGTGCGTCTTGGCTGACGAGTTTCTGTAGCAGAATTCAGTCAAGCGGGACTTGCCCTGCTCACATATTCCGCCGCAGAATTCCTAACAAGGCATCTTTTCCCGACAACCAAGTACCGAGCAATGCCTTCATCAGAATGGCCCGCCGGAGGCGGCCTTAAAAAAAGCTTCGGATCAGGCTTTGAATCGGTACCCTACGCCTCTTACGGTTTCTACCCAATCTGCGTAGGGGCCGAGTTTTTGGCGCAGCCGTCGCACGTGAGTATCGACGGTTCTGGAGTAACCTTCGAAGTGGGTATCCCAGACGGTGTCGAGCAGATGGTCGCGGGTTTGCACTTTGCCTTTTCCGAGGACAAGTTCGGTAAGCAGTTTGAACTCTGTGGCGGTCAGCGGTGTGGGTTCGTCGTCCACTTTGAGTTCGTGTGCTTCAAAGTCGATGTGGAGGCCGTCTCGTTCCCATGTGTTGGGAGCCTGCTTCACCGGCTCGTTGCTTCTGCGCAGGATGGCCTTGATGCGCAGGATGAGTTCCCGCGGGGAGAACGGTTTGACGACGTAATCGTCTGCGCCGAGTTCCAGACCGACGATACGGTCGATTTCTTCGCCTTTTGCGGTGAGCATCACTACGGGGATGTGCGAAAGCGCCGAGTCCTGCTTGACTCTTCTGCATACTTCGAGACCGTCGAGGCCGGGAAGCATGAGGTCGAGCAGGATCATGTCGGGCAGGAAGGTGGCGGCCCGTTCAAGGCCGGCGGCGCCGTCTGATTCTGCTGCCACTTCGAATCCGGCCTGTGCGAGATTGTATTTGAGCAGCTCCCGCGTGTCCTTGTGGTCCTCTACGACGAGGATCTTCTTGTCTGCCACGGTGGACTCCTTTGGTTTGCGTGCGTTGTCTCACTAATACAGGTATGTCACCGCTTCGTGACGAGACATTGACGATCGAATGGCAGCGGCCGAATTTCGGTCATTATCGCGCCCTCTTCCGCATACTGCCATGGGCAAGGGAAATATTCCAGCTTTCGAGCGTAAAGTGTTTCGGAAAGCGACCGATTAATCATGCAGCATTGCATGAACCTTTCAAGGCGGACCGCTTATGTATTATCATGGATTCGATCGAAAATTCCCTTCGGGGCAGAAATACTGGAGCATGTACGACGACCAGCTCATCGGCATGCTGTTTTCCAAGATCGTCAACAAGACGCTGACCGTTTCGGAGCAGGAGGAGGACATGGTGGACGACATGGTCAACAACCTGTTCGACCTCTGCTTCTACATCAACAAGGACTTCCATGAGTGCTGATGCGCTCGGTTGTTGCCATCGCAAATCCATATTGCGAAGAGGCGGTTCGGAGGCGGTCTCCGAGCCGCCTTTTCGTGTCCGCCGTGGCAGCAGCTCAGGTCAATAATGGACCGTTGGATTCGAGACGCATACCTTTTCGGATCAGCTCCCGTCATTTCGGTGGTGGGAGCTTGCCGGGACGGATTGTCGGGATCGGCTTTGCCTCGCTTCTGGCAAGGGCCACCGAGCCGCCGATTATCAGCAGCGATCCGGCCAGCGTCATGGGGCCGGGGATCGCTCCGAAGACGGCCCAACCGAGGAGCGCGGCCATCACGATTTCCAGATAGCCGATGGCGGAGACCGGCCCGGCCTTGTCCTTCTGGTAGCCCTGCGTCATGAGGTGCTGCCCCATGTTGGTGAACAGGCCCACGCCAGCCAGCAGGAGCCACTGTGTCCCGTCGGGCAAGGCCCAGTTCCAGCCGTCGAGCAACGGCGCGCCGAAGAGAATCACCATGGGCGGATAGATGATGACGGAGAGCGGATGCTCGTGCTGGGCGAGCCGGCGCACGGAAATGATGGCGAAGCTGGAGAGCAGCGCGCCGAGGATGGCCACGGAAACGGCGAGCGGCGGCAGCGGCATGGGCGTGCCGAACAGGAACGACGGCTGCGTCACGAGAACGATCCCGCTCAAACTGACCAGCACTGAAAGCACGCCGCGGGCGGTCATGCGCTCGCCAAGCACCGGCACGGCCAGCAGGGCCACGAAAACCGGATGCAGGAAGAGCAGCACGGTGGCGTCTGCCAAGGGTAGATGGATGAACGAGTAGAAATTGCAGCCCATGGCGGCAAAGCCGAGAACGCCGCGCAGAAGCAGCAGCCCCTTTCGGTTGCCGAGAATCGGCGCCCCGGTGCCGCGGATCAGGGCCACACTGTAGACGATGCCGACCACCGCACGCGCAAAAAGCACCTGAAGCGGCGGAAGTCCCTGACCGGCGAGTTTGACCAGCATCGACCCGACGGCAAAGAAGACGGTCCCTGCAAGCATGCAGCGAACGCCGGATGCGTTGAAGAATGGCATGACGTGGACACCGTAGAAAGAAGAAGCCATTGTTGCAATAAAATTGGGCACTTTTTCAGGCACTTTCAGAGTATGGAAATTTATGCTATTTCATTCTCCGAATGGGCCCCTCGCGATGCAGGACAAGGCTGCGCGAGAGGCCTTTTGGCATATAGCATCAGTCTTAATTCGGGAGGACGACCTTGTTTAAGAATATGAGTATGCGGAGCAAGATACTTGTTCCTATCTGTACTGCGGTGGTGATCGTATTCATCGCCACCATGACCATTACCGGCATGCGCATGAGCAAACTGCTCAAACGCGATGCCGAAAAGCTGGCCACGGCGGTCTCCAAGGACTACGGCAGCGAGATCGGGGCATCCGTGGAGAAGGGCATGGAGAGCGCGCGTACCATCGCGTCGTTCATGGGCGGCGCCAAAGAAGTTCGCGGGGTTTTCGGGCGGAAGAAGGCCATAGCCATGCTGCGCTCCGTGCTTGAGGAAAGCCCGCACCTCGACGGCATCTGGACCGTGTGGAAGGAAGACGGGTTCGACGGCGTTGACGGTGCATTCGGCAGCACCGAAATGCACGACGAAACCGGCCGCTTCATTCCGCGCTGGTACCGCAACGCCAAGGGCGAGATCGTCGGCGAAGCGATGAAGAACTACACGGCCGAGGGTGAAAAAGGATATTTCTACAGCAAGCCCTTCAAGACCAAGAAGCCCTACGTGGGCTCGCCCGTTACCGTAAAATGGGGCGGCGAAAAGGTCATGAAGGTCACCGCCAGTGTTCCCGTCATGGTCAAGGACGAGGTCTACGGCGTGGCCGGGGCGGACATCATCCTCAACCGGATGCAGGATATCGTCAAAGACATTTCCCTGTTCGGCTCCGGGTACGGGTTCGTCATCAGCGACGAGGGCAAACTCATCGCCCACCCCAAGAAAGACATCATCGGCACAGACGTATTGAACTATTTTGACGGACAGGACGCCGAACAGCTCGCAAAAGCCGTGGAAAACGGCACGCCGCTGGAACTGCGGTCCAAGTCCGAGGTGACCAAAAAGGAAACCTACTACGTCTTCGTGCCCTTCGAACTCGCCGGAACCGGCGTAAAGTGGCTCTTCGGCGTCAACGTGCCCATGGACAGCGTCATGGCCGAATCGCGGGAGCTCATGCTCATCAACGCTGGCATGGGCGCCGTGGCTCTGGTGGTCATCGGCCTCATCATCTTCTTCGTTGCCGGAACCATCGTCCGCCCCCTCAAACGGATTGTCGGTGCCGCCGAGGAAGTTGCCGCAGGCAATCTGGACACCAAGGTGGACATCCATCAGAAAGACGAGATCGGCGTGCTGGCCGACGTGCTGCGCAAGATGGTCTCCAATCTGGTGGAGATGATCGACACCGCTGAACAGAAATCCGCCGAAGCGGAAGAACAGACCAAGGCTGCCCGCGTGGCCACCGAAGAAGCCGAAGAAGCGCGCCAACAGGCGGAGATCGCCAAGAAGCAGGGTGCGCTTCAGGCTGCCGAGGCCCTTGAGGGCATTGTGCGCCGCATCACCGCATCCTCCGAGGAACTCACCGGTCAGGTGCGACAGGCCAGCAGCGGCGCCGAATCCCAGAGCTCCATGGCTTCCGAAGCGGCCACCGCCATGGAACAGATGAACGCCTCCGTCCTCGAAGTCGCGCGCAACGCCTCCCTTGCCGCGGAGAGTGCCGACGGCGCGAGCGGTCAGGCCCGCAACGGCTCCGAAGTGGTCTCCACGCTGGTGCAGGCCATCGGCGAAGTGAGCAGCCGCTCTCAGGAAATGAAGGAGCAGCTCTCCGGACTCGGCAAGAAGGCCGAAGGCATCGGCGAGATCATGAACGTCATCACCGACATCGCCGACCAGACCAACCTGCTGGCGCTGAACGCGGCCATCGAGGCGGCCCGGGCAGGCGAGGCCGGACGCGGATTCGCCGTTGTCGCGGATGAGGTCCGCAAGCTGGCGGAAAAGACCATGAACGCCACCAAGGACGTGGAGGATTCGGTCGGCCAGATCCAGCAGGGCACGCGCGACAGCATCGAGAGCATGGACATCGCCGCGGACGCGGTCACCCGCAGCACCTCCCTCGCGGGCGACGCGGGCAACTCCCTTGAAGAGATCGTGACCATCGTGCGCGAAACCGCCGACCAGGTTCGCAACATCGCAACGGCGTCCGAAGAGCAGTCTTCGGCAAGCGAGCAGATCAGCCGCTCCGTGGACGAGGTCAACCGCATCTCCGACCAGACCGCCGAAGCCATGCAGCACTCCAGCGACGCCATCGGCGAACTGGCGAACATGGCCACCGAACTCAATGACCTCATCACGAGGCTCAAGAACGAATAACGGTCTTTGACGACCTTTTGCACGGGGGCTTGCGTCGATCGACGCAAGCCCCCGTTTTCTTGAATCGTGGATAGACTTTACAAATCAGGCCCATCGTTATAGAGAATTTTTTCGCGTCAGAAAATGCCAAACCCGCCGCGAGGCGGGGACGGAAAGCCACGGGTCTCAAGCAGACGGCCGGGTTGCCGGGACGCCTTTCGGTCCGACTCGGACCTCTTCATCTCCGGCACAGGTCCGTCTGGCGCCCTTCAGGGAACAGCCATGAGCGGAAGCAGGGACACATCCATACAGGACGGCAGGCCATCCTTTCCAAACGGAAAGGGGCTGGTGCCCATCTCTGCGCACGTGCTTTCCCCCTCCACGGTGGGCGCTTTTTCCGTCTACCTCGTTCAGGACGACAAGCCGGTGCTCTACGCCACCAAAGGCGAAAGCTTCACGCCGCGCCACCGCCAGCGCCTTGCCGAACTTGACGTCAACCAGCTCTACATCGTCCCGTCCGAGCGCAAGGCATACGTAAATTTCGTCAGGGACAACCTGACCACCCTGCTCGACGACGAGAGCATCCCCTGCAGCGAACGGGCGCGCTTTTTCTGCGAAGCCACCACCGCACTGGCCCGGGACGCTTTTGACCGCTCCCTGCCCAACCCCGGCGGCGTGGTCCGCTTTCGCAGAATCCAGACGCTCATCCGCGACGGCTCCAACTTCTTCACCGGCCCGGAAGGCGTACGAGAGATTTTCCGGCTGGTATCGGAAAACGAGGACCTGTACGCTCACGGCGTGGGGTGCATGGTGCTTTCGGCAAGCCTGCTGTCGCGATTCGCCCCGGACGACAGGGAACTGCTCACCGCCTGCTCCATGGGAGCGCTCATGCACGACGTGGGAAAGCTGGAACTGCCGGAGCACATCCTGAACGCCGCCCCGGACGCGCTGGAGCACCACGACATGGAACAGCTGCATTCCCATCCGGCCCTCGGGGTGAGCGTCTGCTCCATTCTTCCCCTGCCGCAGGAGAGCCTGCACTGCATCCTCTTCCATCACGAGTTGGAAGACGGCTCGGGATACCCCACGCGCGCCAGCGGGGACATGATCCCTTTCTATGCCCGCATCGTCTCGCTGTGCAATTTTTATGAGGGTTTGATTCGCGAGCGGCCGTGGCGCAGGGCGCTGTCCCCGCGTGAAGCACTGTGCCGAATCCGCGATCATGGCGGGAAGTTCGACCGGACGATGGTCGAGCTGCTTGAAGGAGTGGTCACTCGCTCCGGCATGGTTTGAAGGCGGCGCCCCTCGGGGCGCCGCCACTTTTTTCAGAACCGCTCGAATTCGCCTTCATCCACGGAAGGAAGCGCCGTACGCGCGGGTTTCCCCATTCCACGAGCCGAACGGCTACGCCCTTCGATTCGGAAGAAGGACATGGTCTGCTCAAGAGACGCCGCCAGATCGGCCAGCTGTTTTGCCGATGCGGCCACATCTTCGGCATTGGCGGCGTTGGTCTGCAACAGGGTATCCATCTGGGTGATGGCTCCGGCTATCTCCCGGGAGCCTATGCTCTGCTCTTCGCTCGACTCGGTTATCTCGCTCACGAGCTTGGCGGTCTGCTGCACTTCCGGCACGATGTCCTGAATGATGCGCCCCGCCTTTTCCGCCACACCGAGGCTCTCCGAAGACTTGGTGGCGATCTCCGCCGCGGCCTGCCCACTGCGTTCCGCCAGTTTGCGAACCTCTCCGGCCACCACCGCAAACCCTTTGCCGTGTTCTCCGGCCCGCGCTGCCTCGATGGCCGCGTTCAGTGCCAGCAGGTTGGTCTGTCTGGCTATTTCTTCGATGATGGAAATGCGTTCGGCAATGTCCTTCATGGCCGCCACGGTTTCGGCCACCGCCTCTCCGCCTTCCAGTGCGGATTCGGCCGTCTTCTCGGCAATCTCGCGTGTCCGCCGGGCATTTTCGGTATTTGCGGCAATGCCCGCAGAGACCTCTTCCACCGATGACGACACTTCTTCCATGGTACTCGCCTGCTGCTCCACGCTGTCGGAAAGACTGGATGAAGACTCATTCAGCACCCGGCTGCCTTCGGCTACGGACTGGCCGCTCTCAAGCACGCGGGAAACGATCTCGCGCAACTTGCTGATCATGGCTGTCAGTGCGCCGGCAAGATCGCCCACTTCGTCATTGTGCGGGTAGCTGATGCTTGCGCCGAGGTCGCCTTTCGCCAGTTGCCCGGCAAAGTCCGCGCTCTCGGCCAGCGGACGGGATATCACCCTTTTGAGGCCGTAGTAAGCCCCGAGGAAGGACATGATCACGAAGACCGCCACCAAGACGCCGATGATCCAGTTCAGGTCGGCGATCAGGGCCAGCGGTCCGGAGATGTCCATGCCGATGACGATAACGCCCACCTGACGCCCCTTGTAGTCCCGCACGGGGAAGGCAGTGAGCGCCTTGTTGCCCACCAGCTTGACGCTTCGTCCGTCGGTGCCGCTCTGCACGAACTCCGAGGACACCAGATCGCGCGTGGTCTGATCGTCCTTTCCGGAGGTGAGCACGAACCTGCCGTCCAGCAGCGGGTACTTGGCAGCGTCCTGAAGCCTGGTGGTGACGGGAAGCAGGTCGGCGTTCATGTATACGAGCATGGACGAGGATTCGTCGCTTGCCAGCGGCTTGAGGGCGTCGGAAAACCCTACCAGCACCTCGCATGATCCGAGCGTTTCCCCCTCCTCGCCCTTCACCGGGACAAGGCCGCGAATGGAAAAACCGCCGCGCCCGGGCTCGATGCCTTTCACGGGACTGCCGGAAGCATTGACGTCCAGCACGGTCTTGCGAAACGAGGAAATATCGTCAGAGATATCGACCCATTGCCCGTTGCGCTTGGCCTGCTTGCCACGCCAGAGACGCACGAGGCTTCGGCCGTTCGGAAGATGGAAGTGCAGCCGGAACTTGGAGCCGGTCACCGACTGGTATCCTTCGAGGTTCGGTTGCATCACGCTACGGATTCGTTCGCGTGCGGCCTGCGCCTGTTGAGAGCGCGGATCATCCATATCGCCCGAGCGCGCCGTGCGGAAGGCGTCGCGAATGGCGGGATCGGCGCTGAACAGAGCCGCCATGGCCTGTGCGCCGTCCTCGGCGGACGATATGGCCTGCTCGACCTGACTCGTCTTGGAATCCACGAGCATCTCGACGAACGAGTGCTCAAGTTTACCGAAGTTGGAAGAGATGATGTACCAGCCCACGCCGACCAGAATGATCGCCAGCACCGTGAACGGGATCATCATTTTGGCCAGAACGGGAACTCTTCTGGATTGCATTGGGGCCCCCTTGGAACAACTGTATTGTTTTCCGGATAGGCCTCGTGGGGAAATCCCGTATACCTTAGAGTCGTTTTATTGAAAAGAATCCATTTGGGACTTTTGCCGACGGGGAATCGTTCATCCAGCCCGGCACGAATCCCATGCCGTGGCTCAAGTGGGACTCCAGCTCGCGGTAGCCCGGCTGAAACCGCTCCACCAGTCGCCAGTAGGATTTGGAATGGTTGGGATGCCTCAGGTGGCAGAGTTCATGGATCATCAGGTGCCGCAACAACTCCGGGGACAGGAACAGGGCCTTGCAGTTGAGGCTGATGCGCCCGCGCGATGAACAGCTGCCCCAGCGTCGGCTCTGGCTGCGGATGGTCACGGAGTCGAAGGTAAGACCAAGCTCATCGGCCACGTTGCGCAACATGGGTGGCAGATGCTCCCGCGCCGTTCGCCTGACAAAATCCCTGAGACGTTCGAACATCGCGTCTTCGGCCCCTGTAGGACCGGAAAGCATGATCGAAGCGGCGTTTCCGCGCAGACGGACCACTCCTGCGCGCTCCACGCGGCGGACCTCGAACCCCAGCCCAACGCCCGGGAAATCCACTCGCGACGGCAGCTCATGCGCTTCAGGCCACGGCGGACGTCCCTGCTCCACCATGGAGCGGGCGGTGTATTCGATCCACGCACGCTTCTCGCGCAACACATCTGACACCATGGACTCCGGTGCCTCCGGCGGCAACACCAACTGAAGACCGGTGCCGGGAAGCAGCTTGACGATAACCCGCTTGGCACGGGGATTCCTGCGAACGTAATACGGAAGCGAGGCCATCTCAGTCCCGGTCCTCCGCCGCCACGGGCTCGATCCCTGCCCGGCGCAAAGCCCTTGCGAGGAACCCGTCACCGGGAATCAACCGCCTTTGAAAGGTACCGTCATAGATCATCCCGCAGCCGCAGGAAGGGGACCTCGGCTGCAACAGGGCGGTTCGGCATCCGGCACAGACGGCCAGCTTCACGGCCTCCCGTGCCCCGCGCCGGAAATGCTCGGTGAAGTCGGTGCCGCTCTCGTCCACCACCCTGTCGTCCCGAATCTCCACGGGATTGCGCGGCGTGGGCAAACCGCCAAGCTGCTCGGGACACACGGGAATCGCCCGTCCCTGCTCCACCAGCCGCACTGCGTCCGGATGCTCGTTGTCGCCGCCGTCGTAACGGCACTTCACACCCGCAAGACAGGCGCTGACCAATATCATATCATCGCGCATGAGAACTCCTTGCCCGGCCGTTTTCGGGGCTGCATAACCGGCCATGGACGGGCGGCGGAAGCTTACCCTTGATCAATGAGGGAATAAAGGCATATGTTCGGCACCCCCGAGGAGACCCCATGATTTCGGATCGCAGCAAACGAATGTACATATTTCTGCTGGTGCTGACGCTTGGCGCGCACGCAGCGTTTCAAGGCTGGCGGACGCTTCTGAACAACTTCGCCGTGGAAGTCGGCGGGCTTGGCGGTTTCGACATGGGCATCGTCCAGTCGCTTCGGGAAGTGCCCGGGTTCCTCGCGCTGCTGGCCGTTTACGTGCTGCTGATTGTTCGCGAACACCGGCTCGCCGCGCTCTCCGTCGGGGTGCTGGGCATCGGCGTGGCCATGACCGGTTTCATGCCCTCCACTGGAGGCATCATCTTTGCAACCCTCGTCATGAGTTTCGGCTTTCATTATTACGAAACCATGAACCAGTCCCTGACGCTGCAATACTTCGGACATACCGAAGCCCCGCTGGTGCTCGGCAAACTGCGTAGCTTCGCGGCCCTGACCAACATCCTTGTGGGCGGCATCATCTTCGCCGCGGCATCCTTTACCGAATACACCACCATGTTCGTCTGCGCCGGAGCCGTGGCCGTGCTCACCGGCATCTGGGCCTTCATGCAGGACCCGACTCATAAGGAAATAGCCCCGCAGCAAAAAAAGCTGTTTTTGCGCAAGCGCTACTGGCTCTTTTACGCGCTGACGTTCCTTTCAGGGGGACGCAGACAGATATTCGTGGCCTTTGCCGTGTTCCTGCTGGTGGAGAAGTTCGGCTATTCCGTGCAGGAAGTGACGATCCTGTTCGTGCTCAACAACGTCATCAACTGGTACGTGAACCCCATCATCGGCCGTGCGGTGAACCGCTTCGGCGAGCGCAAGGTGCTCAGCCTCGAATACGGCGCGCTCGTGCTGGTGTTCACGGCCTACGCGCTGACCGACAGCCCGCTGGTGGCCGGGGCCCTTTACGTGCTGGACAACATCTTCTTCAACTTCGCCATCGCGGTGCGCACCTTCTACCAAAAGATCGCCGACCCCGGCGACATCGCCTCCGGCATGGCCATGGGGTTCACCATCAACCATATCGCGGCGGTGTTCATCCCGGCCATGGGCGGTCTGGCCTGGCTGGCGGATTACAGGGCGGTCTTCGCGGCTGCCGCGGTGATGGCCGCCGTGTCCCTCGTTCTGGTCCAGAAGATAGACTCGCAAGTGGCCAAAAATGCGCACAGCGGTTGACTTGCGCTGGACGCCGTGCTTGATTTGAAGAACCCGTATCCGAATTTTTTCATGATTTCCGGGCGAGCGTGATGCAGAAAAAAGAAGAATTCCCCAGTGTCTTTCTCCAGACTGGCGACTGCTACCTCGCCGTTCAGCCCACCATGGTCACCACGGTGCTCGGATCCTGCGTGGCCGTGACCATGACGCATCCGGGCAAGGGGATAGGCGCCATCTGCCACGCCTTTCTGCCCGACTCGCTCGAAGGGCAGCGGCGGGGGGAACGTGATCCGCAGATATGCCGGTACGTGGACACCGCCATTTCCAACATGCTCCAGGGCATGAACAAGCTGCGCGTTCCCATTTCCGAGTTGCAGGTCAAGCTCTTCGGCGGCGCTTCCGGACTGGCGGTGCGGCATACCGAGCACAGCACCTACAACGTGGGACAGCGCAATGTGGATGCCGCCAAAAAAATGCTCTCCGACTGGGGCCTGCGCGTGGAAACCATGGACGTGGGCGGCAACCGGGGACGCAAGATCCACTACCTGACCCATTCGGGCGAAGTCTGGATGAAACGGCTCGCCGACCAGCCCCCGGCGCAACCCTCCGGCCGATAGCCGGCCCCGCACCAAGGAGATTCCTGTCATGAAGAAAATAGCAACGCTCGCGGCGCTTCTGATACTCATCGCGACATCCGCCCGCGCTGGCGGCATATATCAATACTCCACCATCGACGCCCTGCTCGCCGGCAGGTACGACGGCGACCTGAGCATGGAACAGTTGCTGAAACGCGGCGGGTTCGGCCTCGGCACCCTCAACGGCCTCGACGGCGAACTGGTGGTGCTCGACGGCAAAGCCTACCACGTACAAGCAGGCGGCGAGGTCGTCACGGCGGAGCCGTCCGACCGGACCCCGTTCGCCACGGTCACGACTTTCGAAGAAGACTCCATCGCCTCCCTCGACGCCGTAAGCGACCTCGACTCGCTCAACAAGGCCATGCTCGACCGGCTGGTCTCCGAAAATTTCTTTCACGCCGTGCGTATCGAAGGCCGTTTCGAGATGATCAAGACACGCGCGATACCTGCCCAGACCAAGCCCTACAGGCCGCTCGTCGAAGCCATGAAGGATCAGGTCATCGTGAAATTCACCGGCCTCGAAGGCACCCTCGTGGGCCTGTGGACGCCCGGCTTCATGAAAGGTGTCAATGTGCCGGGATTCCACTGGCACTTCATCTCAGACGACGGAACGCGCGGCGGGCACGTGCTCGACGTTTCCTTCGACAAGCTGGTGGCCCGCATCGACGTGGAGCGGGAGTTCTCCATGACGCTGCCGGAATTCCTCGGCGGCGTGGACCTGAGCCCCGATCGCAGCGAAGCGCTGCACAAGGTGGAAAAGGATCCTGCCGAATGAGCGGCGACGAAGAGCGAACCCCCATCCGGGTCCGCGTTGACCCCATGCTGGAACCGATCATGGACCGGTACCTCGAAATCCGGCGGCGCGAGCAGACGGACCTTGCGAACGCACTTGCGGCCGAAGATATGCCCCTGCTGGCCGAGATAGCACACCGCATCAAGGGCTCCGCCGCTGCCTACGGATTAAAGGAACTGGACCGTAAGGCCCGCGAACTGGAACAGGCCGCCGTGGCACAGGAAGTAAAGACTTGCGCCGAAATCATCGCCTTTCTCGATGACTACATGGACCGTCTTGAAGTGACCTTCGGCCACAAGCGGAGCAGCACATGAACATCCTCATGCTCGCCATCAACGACCCCGCAGGCACCGGCATCCAGTTCTGCCGGGCCGTGAACCGCCACACTGCACATACCTGCCGCATAGCCACGCTGGAAACCCGGTATACCCATTCGTGGGAAAAGGACCTGCACGTTCCTGATCTGGATGAAAACGGTCTCGCCGAGTTGGAAAGGCTCTTTCAGACCAGCGACATTCTGCATTTCCACATGACGGCGGACGAGTTCACCCGCTTCGGTCCCTTTCTGCCCGCCGACCACCTCGCGGGCAAGGCTATCGTGCATCATCATCACGGGCACCATGACTTTCGCTCCGCGCCGGAGACCTTTCGCGAAAAATACGCGCGGCTCGGACGCCGGAATCTGCTGGTAAGCACGCCGGACCTGCTGCGCCTGCTGCCCGAAGCCCGCTGGCAGCCCAACCTCGTGCCGCTGGATGACCCCGGCTTCACTCCTTCCGGTATCGACCCGCGTGAGGGACCGCTCAGGGTGGCGCACTCGCCGACCCGCAAGGACCTCAAGAACACGGACGACCTGCTGGCAGCCGTTGGCGAGCTTTCGGAACGAGGCATCGAAATCGAACTTGATCTCATCGACGACGTGCCCAACCGCGAATGTCTGGAGCGCAAACGCCGCTGCCATGTACTTTTCGACCATATGCAGGGCTACTACGGGGTAAGCAGTCTCGAAGGTCTGTCGCAGGGGCTTGCCGTCATCGCGGGACTTGATGAATGGAACATGGAACGCATTCACGAATTCACTGGCGCCCCCGAGCTGCCGTGGGTCATCGCAAGGGATCGCGACTCGCTTCGCGATGCGCTGACCGTTCTGGATGCGGACCGGGAGCTGTGCCAACAGACAGGCCTGCGTTCGAGGGCGTTCATGGAGCGCTTCTGGAGCGACGCGCGCGTGGCCGGGCATCTAGCGGAGTTCTGGGAAAACACCTGAGCCGGTTTGCCAACCGCGCCTCCTTGAGATAAGAACGGATACTGGAGACATACCCTATGGGCAACATCGGTCGCATACTCGCTTTCGTCATCACCGCCGCAGCCGCCGCGGGCGTCATCCTCGTGGGTTCGGAAAATCCCGGCGGAGCCGACAAACTGGCCGCGTCGGAAATCCGCCGAGCCGTGGATCCGAACGTGGTCGTCGTGGAAGACCCAGTCGCCCCCCGGGACTCGCAGAACGCATCCGCAGCAAAGGCAGGCGAAACGCCAACCGGGATGGAGCCGGCCCGGTCCGGAAAGGATGCTGCTGAGCGAACAGGAAATGACGACACCGACTCCGTAGCGGAAAAGCCCACGGTAAAAGAAGACGGTGCCGCGGAAGATGCCGGGAAGGCCGCAGGCGAAGCAGCCCAAGTGCCCAGAGAAATAACGGACTTCTCGCTGGTCCCCGAGGACGGCGGCTTCACGCTCAACGTGGTCGGGGCTTCGCCTTCCGATCCGGTGAAATGGTTCACGCTGCAGGCGCCCAAGCGGTTCGTGATCGACATCCCGGGCAGCTGGGACATTCGGGGTGAAAACGTCTTTCGCATCGATTCGGCGCCGGTGCGGCACGTGGTTGCCGGGGTACACTCCGACAAGGTGCGTTTCGTCATCCATTACAGGGAAGATGCCGTCCTGCCCGACGGGCCGCCGGTTGCCGACGGGCATAAAGGACTGCTCAGCCTGACGGTTCGCTGAGCGTCCGGGGGAAAAGCACCCTCGTCCGTCGCTCAAATGTAACAAACGGGTCATTGCCGTGTAACCGGGGAAGAGTAGCCGTACTGAGTTCCGGGACCTGCCGGAAAACAGACAACGAATCCGAACGGAGTGGCATTATGGGCAACGTGAAGGTGACTTCCACGAATCTGGATTTCTATTATTCCGACTTCAAGGCGTTGGAAGATATCACCATGGACTTTGAAGAGAACCGGGTCACGGCTCTCATCGGTCCCTCCGGCTGCGGCAAGAGTACCTTCCTGCGGTGCATCAACCGCATGAACGACCTCATCCCGGGCACCCGCGTCGAAGGCAAGATAACGCTCGACGGGGAAGACATCTACGCCCCGGGACTCGACGTGGTATCCCTGCGCAGACGCATCGGCATGGTCTTTCAGAAGCCAAACCCCTTTCCCAAGACCATTGCCGAAAACGTGGCCTACGGGCTGCGGGTCAACGGCATCAAGGACCGCGTCTTCATCGACGAACGCGTGGAGGAAAGCCTCAAAGGCGCCGCGCTGTGGGATGAAGTCAAGGATCGCCTGAACACCTCGGCGCTGGGGCTTTCCGGCGGACAGCAGCAGCGGCTTTGCATCGCGCGGGCTCTGGCCGTCGAACCCGAGGTGCTGCTGATGGACGAGCCGGCCTCCGCGCTCGACCCCATCGCCACGCAGAAGATCGAAGACCTGATCCACGAGCTGAAGAAGAACTTCACCATCATCATCGTGACGCACAGCATGCAGCAGGCCGCCCGCGTGTCGGACCGCACCGCCTTCTTCTACATGGGCAGGCTCATCGAGGTAGACAGCACCAAGCAGATGTTCACGAAACCAAAGAACAAGCAGACCGAAGACTACATCACCGGCCGGTTCGGTTAAGTCGTACAGCGGGAGAGCATTATGGAACAAAGAGCGCATTTCACCCAAAAGCTCGAAGAACTCAAACTCATGGTTCTTCGCATGGCCGCACTTGCGGAATCCGCAGTGCACAAGGCAACCAAGGCGTATCTTGAAGGCGACGCCGACCTTGCCGAGGAAGTCATCAAGGGCGACACCGCCATCAACGACCTTGAGGACGAAATCGACAAGTTCAACCTTGAACTGCTCGCGCTGGACCAACCCATGGCCGTGGACCTGCGGACCATCGTGGGCACCATGCGCATCACCGTGAACCTCGAACGGCTCGGAGACGAGGCCGTAAACCTCTCGCACCGCGCCATGTTCCTGAGTTCGCGCCCGCCGCTTCCCTTCAACACCAAGATGGAAAAGCTGGCCGATACCGCCAAGGGCATGCTCGCCGACTCGCTCAAGGCCTTCGTGGACAACGACGTACGCCTCGCCGAGCAGGTCTGCCGCACCGATGACAAGGCCGACGAACTCACCGTGCAACTGCTCAAGGAATTCATCAACGACATGGTCACCGAGTCGCGCATCGTAGAGCGCGGAGTGCACGCCATCATCGGCGCAAGGCACCTTGAACGCGTCGGCGACCTCGCCACCAACATCGCCGAGACCGTCGGCTTCATCGTGGAAGGCGACAGCATGAAGCACAATTGTCGCGGCTAACCCCGTACAATACGTGAAACCTTTTCTGGCCGGAGGCGCTCCATAGGAGCGGCTCCGGCCTCGTCTTACCCGGCATGGAAAACCCAACCGAAAATAGACTGCCAAAAGCTGTTTACAGGTGGTGCGATTTCCGTTAAGGGTGGTAGCTCTCATAAGCTTTTTTCAATGAGAAAGGCTTGTGAAACACACGGCATAACGGCCGTGGACTGGCTCCCGGAGCCAATCCAACAGAAACGGACCCGGCACCTCGGACCGGACGTCACGACTGGAGGAAGTCCCTGCCAAAAAATATATATGCGAAATTCGTCCGAGGCTGTTGTTGGAGGTAACAATGGAAAAGAACAATGAAATCGAATCCCCTGAAATGGAAATGAACTTTGAGGCCGCCCTCGAAGATTATCTCAATTCCGACTTTGGGGAACTTGACGAAGGCACCATCGTAAACGGTGAAGTCGTCAAGGTGGACAAAAACCACGTGCTCGTGGACGTGAACTTCAAGTCCGAGGGACAGATCCCCACAGCAGAGTTCACTGACGCCGAAGGCAACCTGACCGTCGAAGTCGGCGACAAGGTTGACGTATTCGTGGTTCACAAAGACGAAGGTGAAGGCTCCATCAACCTGTCCCGCGAGCGGGCCAAGCGGATGCAGCTTTTCGATAAACTGGAAGAACTCCAGGAGCAGGATGGCGTGGTCCCCGGCCGCATCATCCGTCGCATCAAGGGCGGTTACACTGTGGATCTCGGTGGCGTCGAGGCATTCCTGCCCGGCTCCCACGTGGACCTGCGCCCCGTTCCCGACATGGACGCCCTCGTCGATCAGAGCTTTGACTTCAAGATTCTCAAGATCAACCGTCGTCGCAGCAACGTCATCGTCTCCCGCCGCGTCCTGCTTGAAGAGCAGCGCGCCGAACAGCGTGAAAAGCTGCTCGAAACCCTCGAAGAGGGTCAGGTTGTGGAAGGCAAGGTCAAGAACATCACCGAATACGGTGTGTTCATCGACCTCGGCGGCCTCGACGGCCTGCTGCACATCACGGACATGTCCTGGAAGCGCATCAAGCATCCCAAGGAAATGGTCCAGCTGGGCGACGATCTCGAACTGAAGATCCTCAACTTCGACAAGGAAGGCCAGAAGGTCTCCCTCGGCCTCAAGCAGCTCGTTCCCGATCCGTGGGAAAACATCGCCGAGAAGTACCCCGAAGAAAGCAAGCACGTCGGTACGGTCACCAACCTGGCCGATTACGGCGCGTTCGTGGAACTCGAATCCGGCGTGGAAGGCCTCGTGCACATCTCCGAGATGAGCTGGACCCGCAAGCTGCGTCACCCCTCCCAGATGGTGAAGGTTGGCGACGAAGTGAACGTCATCGTTCTCGGCGTGGACCAGGACAAGAAGCGCATCTCTCTCGGCATGAAGCAGGTCAACCCGAACCCGTGGGACGTGGTGGCCGAGAAGTACCCCGAAGGTACCGTCCTCGAAGGCTCCATCAAGAACATCACCGAGTTCGGCGTGTTCATCGGCATCGAGGAAGGCATCGACGGCCTCATCCACGTTTCCGACATCTCCTGGACCAAGAAGATCCGCCACCCGTCGGAAGTCTACAAGACCGGTGACGTGGTGCAGGCCAAGGTCCTCACCGTCGACAAGGAAAACGAGAAGTTCACCCTCGGCGTCAAGCAGCTGGCCGAAGACCCCTGGACTCAGGTCCCGGGCAAGTACCCTGTCGGACAGCTGGTGAACGGTACCGTCACCAACATCACCGACTTCGGTCTGTTCGTGGAAGTCGAGGAAGGCATCGAAGGTCTGGTGCACGTCTCCGAGATCTCCCGCAAGAAGGTCAAGAGCCCGTCCGAGATCTACAAGGAAGGCGACACCATCGAGGCGAAGGTCATCCACGTCTCCGCTGATGAACGCCGCCTGGGCCTGTCCATCAAGCAGACCACCGAAGAAGAGCCCGCTCCCGCGCGCAAGCCCGCCAGCAAGACCTACGGCGGAACCACCGATTCCGGTGCTCCGACCCTGGGCGACCTGCTGCGCGAAAAGCTTGAAGAAGTCGCCGGAGAGGCTGACGAGTAAGACTGAATGGAAAAACGCCTGCGTTTCTCGCAGCGGCACCCCTTCCTTTTCGGGGTGATCCTGATCATAATGGCCGTGGCCCTCGTTACGGGGGCCATGGCCCTTTTCCGTAGTGCGGAATCCGGCGCTTTCGCCGGTGAACGCCTCGGGGAACTCCGCGTGGACGGCGTCATCATGGACTCCGCCGACATGGTCGAGTTCGCGCGCAAGCTCCGCGAGGACGACACCGTCAAGGGCGTCCTGCTTCGGGTCAACACTCCCGGTGGCGCCGTGGCTCCCTCCCAGGAGCTGTATCAGGCCGTCAGATCGCTGGCTGAAGTGAAACCGGTGGTCGCTTCCTTCTCCACTGTCGCCGCAAGCGGCGGCTACTATGCGTCCGCCCCTGCCACCAAGATTTACGCAAACCCCGGCTCCCTCACCGCCAGCATCGGCGTGAAGGTGGAATTCGTCACCCTGCGCGATGCGTTGGAAAAGCTCGGCATCACGCCCGAGGTTCTGACGACCGGTCGCTTCAAGGCATCCGGCACCCCCCTCAAGGAACTGGACCCTGCACAGCGCCAACAGCTGCAAAGCGTCATCGACGACCTGCACGACCAGTTCGTGGAAGACGTGGCCAGAGCCCGTGGCATGAAGCGCGAACAGGTGGCCTCCATCGCCGACGGCCGGGCCGTTACCGGACGTCAGGCCATGGCTTACGGGCTCGTGGATGCACTGGGCAGCCGCGAAAACGCCATCCGCGAACTCAAACGGCTTGCCGGGCTCGAAGGTCCGGTCCCGCTGGAGAGCGGTCCCAAGGTGGAAGAACCGCTGCTCAAGGAACTGCTCGGAGTCAATCTTTCATTCGATTCCCTCCTCTCCGGGTGGAAAATTTCATACTGATTCACAATATAACGGTGATGACTTGCCCACACCGTTAAGGTAGTCTCTTCAAGACCGTTCAAGATGAACCGGGGAGACCTCATGCGCTGCACTTTTGTCGGTGTCGGGGAAGCTTTTGACGAGACTTTTCCCAACACCTCGATCCTTTTGGAGTCCGAAGGTGCCTCCATACTGCTCGACTGCGGATTCACCGCAGCTCCCGCCTTCTGGCGACACTCCGAGACACCGCTGGATTTAAGCGCGGTATGGATCAGTCATTTTCACGCCGATCACTGGTTCGGACTGCCGTGGCTGGTGGCTCGAATGAACGAAGACGGCCGATCACAGCCGCTCACTCTCATGGGGCGTGAAGGCATTCACCGCCGCGTGGAATGGCTTTTGGACATGGCCTATCCCGGCCTGCGCGACAAACTGGGATTTGAACTGCGCTACAAGAACGCAGCCGCCGGTGGTTCCGATACGGTTCACGGCTTCAGGGTGCGTTTCGCTCACAGCGGGCACTCCATTGAGAGCCTCGCCATACGACTGGAAAGGGACGGCAAGTGCGTCTTCTATTCCGGCGACGGCGCTCCCACGGAAGAGAGCGTTGAACTTGCAAGAAATTGTGACCTTTTGATTCAGGAGTCGTATATCTTTTCTGGCCCAGTGGACGGACATGGATCAGTGGAAGAAGCGATTACGATGATGAAACGGGCACGGGCCGGGAAGCTCGCTCTCGTTCACCTCAACAGACGACTGGCCGCGGAGAGACTGCGCGACGTCGATTCAAAACTGTCCGAATCGGGCGTTGACGGCTTTGTGCCGCAACCCGGAGACAGCGTGGACGCCTGAGGCGTTCACTGGAGCAATGCATGGCTGACAAACGATATGATGCCGTTGTTTTCGACTACTTTGAGAAGGAAAACGGCAATATAGTCCTTCTGAGCGAAGACCCGCTCTTCTTCAAGACCCTTCGGTCCACCGTCGTCAAGACCATCGGAACCAAGCGGGACTGCCTCTATCATGTGCAGAACACCGGCCCCGCCGCCAAGGCCATCAAGGCGCTCATGGAGCGCAAGATGCCCGTCGTCGTCTGCGTGGAGCGTATGGTGCAGGGCAAGCCCAGCACCGACTTCATTCTGGCGCTCAAGAACATGTACCCGGACATCCGCATCATCGTGCTCATCGGTGAAACGCGGCGGGAGAACATCGCCTATTTCTACGAGATCGGCGTGAACAACGTCATCTCCAAGCCCGCTTCGGTGAACAACATCATCGAAAAGCTGGCCTTCACCATCAAGCCGCAGGGCAAGCTCTCGGAACTCATGCACACCGGCAAGCTCCTGCTGGATCAGGGCAAGCACAAGGAAGCGCTCGGCATCTGCGCCAAGATTCTCAAGCTCAAGCCAGGCAGCCCCGCGGCGCTGATGCTCACCGGGGACATCTACCTCGACGTGAACAAGCGCGACAAGGCGCAGGAAGCATACATGGCCGCGCACGAAAGCTCGCGACTGTATCTGGAGCCCATCAAGAAACTGGCAAACTTCTACAAGGGTCACGATCAGGAGCAGTACCTTTCCTACCTCAAGAAGCTCGACCGCCTGAGCCCGCTGAACACCGAACGCAAATGCGAAATCGGCGCGGTGCATGTGGAGCGTGACGAGCTGGAGCGCGCCGAGAAATACTTCGACCAGGCCATCGACACCGCCACCAAGGAAGCCATGAGTCTCGTGGCCGGAGTGGCCGACAGAGTGGCCTCCTCCGTTTCCAAGGTTTCGCCCCGCATGAGCGAGAAGTACCTCGTCAAGGTGCTGGACCTCAAGGGCGACAACCTCAGCAAGGACGACATCGGCACCTTCAACCGCCTGGGCATCGCCCTGCGCAGTCAGGGCAAATGGCGCGAGGCCATAGAGAACTATGAGCGCGCGCTCACCATCTCTCCCAATGACGAGGGCCTGTACTACAACATGGGCCTCGCCTACCACGACGGCGGACAGCGTCGCGAGGGAATCGACGCCATGGAAAAGGCGCTGAATATCAATCCGGACTTTTTCAAGGAAAAGGAAGGCGTCAGCCTGAACATCGGCAACATGTACGTGGAGCTTCGCCGCTATAACGATGCCCGGCCCTTCTTCGAGGAAGCGGCACGGATCAACCCCAAGGGGCGCGGCACGAAGAAGCTTCAGGCTCTCAAGAAGGTCCTGAGCTGATCCCGCGGCCGTAACGACGCCGAGCACAAACGGGGAGGGACGGATGGCCTCACCCGGCCTGAGTTCACTGGTAGATTTCGTCGAACATCGCAACGGCGTGGTGGTGGCCCTGTCGGACGACAAGGTCATCCACCGCACCCTGCGCTCCGCCATTCACCGCGTGGTGGATACCCGCAAGGACTGCCTCGTGAGCACCGCCAGCCGGAAAACGGCCATGGACACGCTCAAGGAGCTTGCGCAAGCCAAACGCCCGTCCCTGCTCCTGGTCGAGCACCGCTTCAACGGCCGCTCCGGGACCGACGTGATACTGACCGTGTCACAGCAGTATCCGGACACAAAGATCGTCCTCCTCACGGCCGAAGTTCAGGCCGGGAACATCGCCTACCTGTTCGAGCTGGGCATTGCCGGAGTAGTGGTCAAGCCTGTTTCGATCAACAACATGCTCGAAAAGATGTCCAACGCCATCAAGCCGCCGGACGACCTGCGAACACTCATGTCGGAAGGCCATCAACGGCTTGAGGACGGCGATTATGACGGCAGCGAAGCCGTGGCCCACCGCATTCTCGAAATCAAACCCGGCAGCCCGGCCGGTCTCATGCTGCTCGGCGACATCCACATGGCGCAGGATAACCGGGAAGCGGCCATCAGCTCCTACCTGCGTGCCCACACCGAGGCAGAGCTGTATCTGGAACCTTTGAAACGGCTCGTGACGGCCTTCAAAGGGCTCGACGACGACAAGGTGCTGGAATACCTCACCAAGCTGGACTGGATCAGCCCGTTCAACCCCACCCGCAAGCAGGAGATTGGTGAAGCCTACATGCGCCGGGACGATCAGGAGCGCGCCGAAGGGTACTTCGACCGCTGTCTGGAACTGGTGCAGGAAGAGCTGCCCTCGCTCTATTCCAGCGTGGCCTCAGGCATCGCCACTGCCGTGGAGAAGCAGGCTCCGGGCATGGCCGCGCGGTATCTCAAGGAGTCGCTGGACGCCAAAAAGGACAAGCTCGACGAAAGCGACATCGACACCTTCAACCGTCTGGGCATCGCCCTTCGGCGTCAGGGCAAATGGCGGGAGGCCGTGGAGGAATACGACCGCGCCCTCGGCATCGCACCCAAGGATGCAGGCCTGCATTACAACCTGGCCCTTGCATGGCACGACGGCAACCGCCGCGGCGAAGCGCTCTCCAGCATCCGAAAAGCCCTTGAGCTGGACCCGGCCCTGCCGAAATACGGCGACGGCGTGGCCGTGAACATCGCCAACGTGTTCCTGAACGCAGGCAGCCCGGAACGGGCGCGCCCGTTCTTTGAGACCGCGCTGGAACTCAACCCATCCAACTCCAGCGCCCGCAGGCAGCTCAAGCTGATGGACAAGACCGCATCAAAGGAATCCTGAGCCTTGATTGGGCGAACCGCTTCTTAAAGCAGCGCCGGCCGTGTCTGGGCGTCGATGTATTCCCGTATCCTGAATTTCGACTTGGCACCATTGTAGCTCATGTAACGAATCTTCCCGAAGATGGGCCGTTCAGTCCATCCCCTGTCGTGTACACCACCGATGGACCATGCCACGCCCGTATAGCCGTTGGAATCGCGCCCATCGAGCTGATAACGGTCATTAAGGTAAATGGCCCGCTCCATGGCCTCGGCATAATGCGGCGTCCACTCCAGAATCTTCTTGGCCCAGTACATGCGCATGTAGTTGTGCATGTGCCCGGTGCGCACCATCTCCAGCTGGGCCGCGTTCCACAGGTCATCGTGGGTGGCCGCCTTCTCAAGTTGCTCCAGCGAATAGACGTAGGGCCGGTCGTCAGCCAGATGGTCTTCAAGCGTTCCCACGGCCCAGTCCGCAAAACAGCCGGGGTTGTCGTAGTCCGGATCATGAAAGCAGAAGTTGTCGGAAAGCTCGCGACGCACAACAAGCTGCTCCACGTATGCGGCAACGGAGTCCCTGTCCCGTCCGCGCGCCGTGACCTCCCAGAGCACCCGCAGTGCGGATATCTGGCCGAAGTGCAGATACGGCGAAAGCCGGGACACGCCCGGATTGGTCGGCACGTTGCGGCCCTTGCCGTAACTGTCCAGCTCGCCGCCGATGAACGCCTCCAGCCGCTCGGCCGCGGCCTCCTCGCCCGGAACGAAATTGGTCTCCGGCAACGCCGGAGCCTGCCGCACGTACTGGAACGCCTCCTCAAAGCTCGCGGTCTCGGGGCGCTTTTTCAGCGAAAAGGGATGCTCCGGCAACTCCGGCGGCTCCACCAGAAACTCGGAGAGACGCTTGTGTATCTTGGGGCGGATCGTTCGTGCCGCGTATTCACGCTTGTCCGATGCAACCCTGCAAGGGACCGTGTTACGCGAGTCCACCTCCCAGACCTCGCCGTGCACCGAGTCGGCAACGGTCTTCATCCAGCCACGCTTGAGCCGCAGCACGTCAAAGTCCATGACCAGCGCGGAGACCTTCAGCTCACGCACCATCTCCGGCACCACCTCCTCCGGCGAGCCGAGGCGCATGAGGAACGGTATTCCCTTGGACTCCAGAATAGCCGAGGTCTCCCGCAATCCGCGCAGCAGAAAATCAAACTGCCGCGTCGCCGCCTCCAGAAACGCCGGGGCCAATCCATAGAGTACCACCAGCGGCACCTTGCGCCGCTCGGCGAGCGACTGCGCGAAGAGCAGCGCGTGGTTATCGCGCGCCCGGTGTTCGCGGTGCATCCAGAGGGCCACCGGCCCGTTTCCGCCGCTTTCCGACTTGACTGCGTATGCTCTTGGATCATCCATGCCCGACAGTTTACACCATTACGGCCAACTGGCAACTTGCAACCGCCACCGTGAGCGGTTAAGACCATGCGCATGGCTATGCAATTCACGGAAAAAGAAGAACGGATCCTCGCGCTGGCGGGCGGCGACATCCCTGACGGCCCCGAGCCGTTCAAGGCCATCGCAGAAGCCGCGGGAGCCGACGAGGCAGAGGTCATCAGCCTTCTCAAGACCCTCAAGGCGCGCGGCGTGATCCGTCGCTTCGGGGCCACCCTGCGGCACCAGAAGGCCGGTTACGGACACAACGCCATGGTCGCATGGAAAATCCCCGACGAACGCGTGGATGAAGCGGGCGAGATATTCTCATCCTGTCCCGCCATCAGCCACTGCTACGTGCGCCGCACCTATCCCGAGTGGCAGTACAACTTCTACACCATGATCCACGGCAAGCGCCCCGGCGAGACCGACGAGATCGTCGCGGATCTGGAAAAGAAGGTCGGCATCACTGACCACTGCACCCTCAGGAGCCTGCGCGAACTCAAAAAGACCTCCATGGTCTACTTCAAATACGACAAGGATTGATGATGGACTCCAAGACACTCTACGCCAAGGCCCAGACCCTCATGCCCGGCGGCGTCAACAGTCCCCTGCGCGCCTGCCGCTACGTCAAGAGCGAACCCGCCTTCATCGCCCGCGCCGAAGGCTCTCACGTATGGGACGTCGAAGGTCGCGAATACATCGACTACGTCCTGAGCTGGGGACCCCAGATTCTCGGACACTGCGACAAGACCGTGAATGACGCCGCCCACAAGGCCGTCGATCTCGGCTCCAGCTACGGCGCGCCCTGCGAAGGCGAAATTCTTCTGGCCGAAGAGATTTCCAAGCTCATCCCCTCCATGGAGATGATGCGCATGGTCTCCTCCGGCACCGAGGCCACCATGTCCGCCCTCAGGCTGGCGCGCGGCTACACCGGCCGCAGCAAGGTGGTCAAGTTCATCGGCAACTACCACGGTCACGCAGACTCGTTCCTCGCCGCCGCAGGCTCCGCCGCCGCCACCGTGCCCGGCACCCCCGGCGTTCCCGAGGACATCGTCAAGCACACCCTGCTTGCCCACTACAACGACCTCGAAGCCGTGGAAAAGCATTTCGCCGAAAACGGCGACGACATCGCCTGCATCATCGTGGAACCCGCGGCAGGCAACATGGGCCTCGTGCTGCCCGAACCCGGCTTCCTCGAAGGGCTGCGCGCCCTGTGCACCAAGTACGGCGCCCTGCTCATCTTCGACGAAGTCATCACAGGTTTCCGCTTCAGCATCGGCGGCGCCCAGCAGCGTTTCGGCATCGAGCCGGATCTCACCACGCTCGGCAAGATAATCGGCGGCGGCTTCCCCGTGGGCTGCTACGGCGGCAAGCGCGAGATCATGAACCACATGGCCCCGTGCGGCGGCGTCTTTCAGGCCGGAACCCTCTCCGGCAACCCCGTGGCCATGGCCGCAGGATACGCCACTCTCAAGCGCCTTCAGGAATGCGACTACGACGCCCTCGAACAGCGCACCACCAAGCTCGCCGAAGAGCTGACCGCAATCCTGCGCGAAAAGGGACAGCCCGCAACGCTGGTACGCATGGCCTCAGCCTTCACCATCTACTTCACGGATCAGCCGGTGGTGGACCAGCGCGGTTCCGCAGCCAGCAACGCCGACACCTACGCAACCTTCTGGCAGCAGATGCAGGCACAGGGCGTCAATCTGGCCCCTGCCGGTTTCGAGTGCACCTTCACCTCCTTCGCCCACACGGACGAAGATTTCGAAAAAACCCTCGAAGCGGCCCGGAACGTGAAGTTCTAATGTGAATCAACCACGGCCCTCCCCGCGGAGGGCCGATCTTTCGGCGGAACCTTCCACAAGACCCGCCGCTCCCGACCCGGCATCCGGCACGGGAGGCATACCCCATTTTTGGAGACGATCCATGCTTGATCTGAAACTGATGCAGAACGACCCGGACAAGGTTCGCGAAGCCCTCAAACGCCGAGGCGCCAACCTCGACGTGGACGAGTTCGCCGCCCTCGACGCCAACCGCAAGAAGCTCATCAACGAAGTCGAAGAACTCAAGGCCGAACGCAACAAGGCCGGTGCCGAAATCGGCAAGCTCAAGCGCGAAAAGCAGGACACCACCGAGATCATGGAACGCATGGGCAAGGTCTCGGCCCGCATCAAGGAGCTCGACGCCGAACTCTCCGAAGTCGAAACCGCCGAGAAGGAATGGCTCATGGCCGTTCCCAACATCCCGCACGAGAGCGTGCCCTTCGGCGAATCCGAAGACGACAACCCGGTCCTGCGCTACTGGGGAGAAAAGCCCGAAATGGACTTTACCCCGCGCGAACACTGGGACCTCGGCACCGAACTCGACGGCCTCGACTTCGAACGCGCCGCCAAGCTCACCGGCTCGCGCTTCTGCGTCCAGAAAGGTTGGGCCGCACGCCTCGAACGCGCCCTCGCCCAGTTTATGCTCGACACCCACGTCACCGAACACGACTATACCGAGATGGTCACCCCCACCATGGTCAACCGACAGACCATGACCGGCACCGGACAGCTCCCCAAATTCGAGGAAGACCTCTTCAAACTCGAAGGCTGGGACTACTACATGATCCCCACCGCCGAAGTGCCCCTGACCAACCTCTACTCCGGCGAAGTGCTCAGCGAAGATCAGCTGCCCATTCTCTTCTGCGCTCACACCCCCTGCTTCCGCTCCGAAGCAGGCAGCTACGGCAAGGATACCAAGGGACTCATTCGCCAGCACCAGTTCTACAAAGTGGAAATGGTCAACTTCGCCCACCCCGATAAATCCTACGAAGCCCTTGAAACCATGACCGCCCGGGCCGAGACCATTCTGCAGAAACTCGGCCTGCACTACCGCGTCATCGCCCTGTGCACCGGTGACATGGGCTTCTCCGCCGCCAAAACCTACGACCTCGAAGTCTGGCTGCCCGGACAGGACAAATACCGCGAGATCAGCTCCTGCTCCAACTGCGAAGACTTCCAGGCCAGACGAGCCAACATCAAGTTTCAGCCCAAGGACTCCAAAAAGAAAGAGTTCGTCCACACCCTCAACGGCTCAGGACTCGCCGTAGGCAGAACGCTCGTGGCAGTCATCGAAAACTACCAGCAGGCAGACGGCTCCATCATCGTGCCCGAAGCCCTGCGCCCCTACATGGGCGGCCTCGAAAAAATCGAAGCCTAAACCCATACGGTAACTCAATGAAGAAGGCCTTGCGCGGACCGCGCAAGGCCTTCTTTTTGTCTCCGACGGGCCCTTCGGGCGGACAAAAGGGGCGACCCCCCTTTGGAATCCCTGAGTTGTCAGCGGGATTGCAGCTGCCGGGTTCATGCGGTCGCCCTACTCGCGTCCAAGCTGCAACCCCGCTGACGGGGATTATAGTTCCGTGCGTCTTGGCTGACGGACTTCGTTAGCAGAGTTCAGCTTAATAGGGCTCTCTCAGCTCACACATTTCCCTTCGGAACTCCCATCAAACCATCCACTCCCGCCAACCAAGTACCGCAGCAATGCCGATCGAGGCATAGAGGCTCTTTTGACCGGTCACGCAGGTCCGGGTGGTGGTTGTATCCACAAACGTTTCACCCGGAGCAGTGACCGTGTCATAGAGCCTCTCGCCGAGAGCGGCGGCGCACCCCCAAAAGCGCAGTTTTTGCCTTCTTTTTTCTGCGCAAGCAAAAAAGAAGGTCGGCCGACAGGCCGAAACCTGCAACTCGTGCGGAACAGCAAGGCCTCCGGCGGGCCCTTCGGGCGGACCAAAGGGGCGGGCCCCCTTTGGAATCCCTGAGTTGTCATCGGGATTGCAGCTGCCGGGTTCATGCGCTCGCACTACTCGCGTCCAAGCTGCAACCCCGCTGACGGGGATTATAGTTCCGTACGTCTTGGCTGACGGACTTCCTTGACAAAGCAACATTCAAAGAACTTCAATGCGCACTCCCCCTCTGCGGAGACTTTAGCCAAATCAACCGGCAGGCCTTGAAGCTTCACAATTTTCCAAACCTTTAGTTGTTACTCTTTACGAAGTCTGATACGTGCTACCGATGCGATGGATGGTGCTCTGCATATTATTGTCGGTCCTTGTTCCGACCGAGTGTTTTTCCCGGACAAGCGCTGTTCCGGAGAGCATCATCGTGACCCATGCCAAGTCCATGCCGCCATTGTCTTTTTTGGATGATGAAGGCCGGCCTGCAGGGCTTATCATTGATCTCTGGCGCGAGTGGGAGGGTGCGACCGGCATTCCGGTCTGTTTTCGGCTCACAGAATGGCAAAACACTTTCACGCTGATCGAAAACGGCGGTGCTGATGTCATCGGGGGACTGTTCTACAGCCCGGAACGTGCCATGAAGCTGGCTTTTGCCGGTGCCTTCGTCGAATATTCCGGCAGCTACTTTGCATCCAGACACCTTGCTGTCAGAAAAGTGCGTTCGGAAATTGATGAACCGCTTGCCGTGGTGATGGGTGATTATGCTGTGGATTACCTTCGGGACAACGAGCGCGACGTCCGGGTGGATTACTATCCGAGTGCCGAGGCACTGTTTTATGCTCTGGAACGCGGCTCCGTGTCTTTTTTCCTGATGGATACTGCACTCGCGGAATGGAAGCTGGAGCAGATGGGTGAACGGAGTCGATTTCTCTGGATGGACCGCGCCTATGAGCGTGATTTGCAACCTGCGGTTCAACGTGGGCGCGATCAACTGGTTATGTTGATCAATGAAGGATTCCAGAACATCCCGGCCGAACGAAAAGAGGAAATCATCTCCAGTTGGATCCCTCAGGAAGGGGAAAGCAGCCTGAGGTTGTGGGACATACTTGGACTGGGCGCGGCCGCGCTGCTCGTGGGCTTCGCCATGTTCATCTTCACGCGCATGTCCCGCCGTCCCAAGCTTATCTGATTCCTTCTTTTCCGCCTCATCGCAAGCGCCTTGGCCTTTCTTGCGTCATGCCACGTATTCAGGTGACACCGCTGACATCAGAACGGGAACACGTTGTAAACGGTACGTGTCCACGCGCCGAGTGCGGCAAAGAATCCACCTGACAGAAAGTCTCCCAGAATCAGCCCCACAAACAGGAAACGCAGCTTGTTGTAGAGCTTGGTGCCTCCGTAATGCAGGCACAGGTGGTTGCAGAGCCAGCCGAGGAACATGCTGAACCACAGAATCTTGAGCGTGTCCGAGTAGCAGACGAGATACCCGATGGGATGCAGGGGCCACCACGGGAAACGGTAGTAGCAGAAGATAAGCAGCCCCATGACCACCGCGCCTGCGGACGAATAGATGATCATCCATTTGTTGGGCCCGGTGGGCACGTCCACGAGCCGCTGTGCGCTCTCGTAGTTGGCGATGACGGTCTGGGTGGCCCAGTCGAGATTCAGCTCTCGGATGCCGTATTTGTGGCAAAGCATGAGCATCACGGCAAAGCCGGCAGCAACCGCCAGCACAAGGGAAAGCCCCAGCGCGCCGATGACCATCCTGCGTTTGATGGAGCGCTCCGAAACCTTGCAGGAGTGGAACAGGGTCGGCATGACCGAGTCTTTCACGTCCAGAAACAGCACCTTCTGCATGACGGCGGTGGCGGCGATTCCGGCGGAGCCGAAGAAGCCCGAGCCAAACAGGCCGGTAAGGCCGTCGCTGGGCGCGGCGGTGAGCGTCAGGAACGGGATGCCTCCCTGACAGACGGCGCGGGCCGTCACCAGCATCACGATGAAGAACGCGCCGGGCAGCAGCAGGGCCGCCAGCGGCGGCAGGCCGAAGTACCAGCACCAGACAGCCAGAAAAAGCAGCCCGAAGACGGTTCCCCACAACGGCCAGATGGGCGGCGTCCATTCCTTGGGCGCTTCCGCACTTTCCGGCGCGCCGCTGATGAACGGAGCGCAGACCGGACGCACACTGCATATCCAGACTTCCTTGAGGTGATGGCGGGCGAGCCAGACAAGAAAGATGAAGAATATGACGTAGGCCCCTATGGTCTGGGCCGCTTCCGGACGCGCGAGGTCAGGACCGAAGGTGGTCCCGAGGGCGGCCTCGGGAAGCTGCCAACCGAGCACGTAGAGCAGGCCGAATAGCAGCCCCGCCAGTATGTGGAAACCCCACAGACTGAAACTGATCTGCCGCGTGGTCAGGAAAGCGAAACCGATGAAGGCGGGCACGATGGCCAGCTTGAGCTTGTGGAAGCCGGAGAACAGCCCGAACTTGGGGAAATATTTCCCTGCCAGAATCAGCGTCGGGATTTCCGGAATGACCGGATAGTATTTGCTCAGACCGTTGACCGCGTGCAGACACAGGGCCAGCGCAAGGCCCCAGAGCAGGAAGCGGTTGGTCCAGAGTTGGCCGGACTGTCCGTCGTCCAGCGCCTTTCCCATTATCTGCGGGGTGCGCAGCATGGGAAACGTCACGCGCTCATTGACCACCCACTGGCGACCGAAGAGCCGCATCAGGCAGATCATCACGAAATAGGACGCAAGGATGAACACGGACCAGACGCCGAGCACCGGCAGCCACGAGATCCACGGGATGCCCGCCGCGATTTCGCCGTAGTTCATCTCGCGGGCGTCGGGAAGTCCGTCGTAGAGCAGCTTCACAGTGTCCGGATCCGAGGGGTACCACGCGTCGGGCAGGAATGGTTGAAGCGCCTCGGCCCAGCGGTATCCTTCCGAGGCGAAGCGTTCCGGAGCCGTGATGTTCACGAAGAAGCTCTCGGCCAGCCCGCCGTAGGAAATGGTGGCAAACAATGCGGTCATGGCCCAGATGACGAGTATTTCCGAGCCGCGCAGCCACGGCCTGCCGCCGCCGACAGAGGACTGCACCGCGCAGATCACGTAAAGCCATGCCGCGATGAAGAACGGTGCCAGCGGGAACGAGCCGGACCCTACCGGCGTGTTGCCGAGCACCGCGCTGTTGTAGGGGGTCACCGCACTCATGACGATGCCGAAGATCAGGCCGAGGACCATCGAGCGGATTCGTATTCCGTTCATGCCAGATCCTCCTTCACGCCGCCGAGTTTGCGGTCGATGTGGCTGCGCAGGTCTTTCGCGAAGCTCTCGTTGGCTTCCTCGTCGAGGGAGCGCCAGGCCAGAAGCTGCTTTCTGAGATCATTGATGAAGGTTCGGTTGAGGTTCTGCCAGGCCTTGGCTTCTCCTGCCTCACGCGTGATGCTCACACGCACCTGTCTGAATCCCTTGTAGATTTCCGAAGGGCAGAAGATGATATGCACCTTCTGTCTCACGCCAAAATCAAAGGGTGCCAGCCATGCGCGCAGGTTCATATCGAAGCAGAAGTCGTCGTGATCCAGCTGTTCGCCGGTGAGTCCGGAAAGGATGGACTGGTCACGGAAGGCGGACTGGTCCCGGTCCACGAAGGTGCACTCCACCTCATCCGTACAGAACGCGCCGTGGGAAACGTCGTGATGCGCCATGTAGTAATCGCGCAGGAACCCACCCGCACTGAACTGCTCGGAAAGCTTGATGAGGAACGGCAACTCCACCGTCAGCGTGTCGCCCTTGGGTTCGGGCATGGTCCATGAACGGTTCACGTCCGGGATGGCGATGCGCGCCGCCACCTTGGCCGGATATATGGATGAGACCAGCGCCACGGCGATGACCAGCAGCATGGCGGCCACGCCCGCAGTGGAGGAATAGTTGGCGGTCATGCCCGCCCACAGCGGCGTACCGGCAAGGAACGCGGCCGCCCCTTGTGCCAAGAGATAACCGAAGACCACCGAGATGACCGCAAATGCCAGCGCCTCGGCGATGAACAGGAAAGCCACGTGCTGCGGCGCGAGGCCGATGGAGGTGTAGACCGCGATCTCGCCCTTGCGCTCGTACACGCTGCCGATCATGGTGTTGAGCACGATCAGGATGGAGATGAGCACCGGGATAAGAATGTTGGCCGCACCCGCATAGCTCACGGTATTGGCCGTGTAGTAAAGCGAGGTGCCGTCCGGGCCGCCCCGGAAGATCATCATGCCGAAGCGATCGCCTAGGTCGCCGCCGGGCTGCTCCGACGTGAGCGGCTTGACCNCGATGCCCTTGAGCTTGCCCGCGCCGCCGCCCAAGGAGAGCAGCACGTGGGCCGGGATGATCACGGTTTCGTAGCCTGGGATGTGACGATAGCGAGACTGGTACGAGACCACTTCCTCACCTTCGTCGATGGCCTCGGCCTCCACGTCGGAGAGTCTCGACGCCGCCTCGTTGGGGTACACGATGGGCGTGATCGGCTCGCCGTCAAGGTCAGGATTGTCCCGCAGGCCCGTGTCCGAAAAGACGCCCACCACCTTCAGGTCGAATCCCCAGATGTCCACCATGTTTCGTGTCGGGTCTTCCGGGTCCACGTTCAGCTGCTTGGCGATGCGCTCGGGCAGCATGACCACGGCGCGTTCGCCGGTCTTGAACCAGCGTCCGCTGGTAAGGATCGAATCCAGCCCGGAGACCATGGGTTCGAGATGCGAGAGGCCGACCACGCCGCGCGCGGCCGCTTCCTTGTCCCCCTTATTCACGGGAATGAGCGCCGCCCGGGACATGTCGTGCGGAGCGTACCATGCGCGCGGAGTGACAATGCCTTCCTTGCCCCACGCGGAGCGGGCCACGGAGAGCGACTCCAGCGGCATGTCCTGCCAATTAAAATATTTAAGCAGCAGCCCCTCGTACGTGGCGGTATCGCTGAAGCGCGACCAGCCCTTCTCGCGCACCGACTTCACGGTGGTGAAATTCATGATGGTAAACGTCAGGATGATCAGCGTGATCAGGGTCAGGGCCGTCCGGATGGGTCGCCTGCGCAGGTTGCCGACCCCGAGGGAGAAGGCCGCCCCGAAGGCCGCGGTGGCGCTCAGGTTGGATATGCGGATGTGCTTGGAACGTTGCTGAAGCTCCACCATCTCCCGTTCGAAACGGAAAAAGATGATGAGCCCGACAATGAGCGAAAGCCCGAGGATGAAGAACGCCAGCACCACCACAAGGGGGCTGTAGGTCAGATCAAAGGCCGGATGCACCGCATAGATGGCGCCGATGACCAGCCCGAGCATCCCCAGAAAGGCCACGATTCGCTTCTTGATGTCCGCGTAGCCGAAGACCAGTCGCTCCATGCAGTAGGCGAACGGGATGAACAACGCCACATAGAACAACACGCCGATCAGCACATCCTGCTGGGTCTTGTCCACGTCGTTGTACACCCGCGAGGCCTTTGAGAGCGAAGCGCGGGCGGACTCCACGAAGCTGCGCCAATTGCGGTCTTCGCGCAGCTCCTCGGCCCGCTGGAGATCGTCGAGACCACGTTGCCAGAGGCCGCGGATGCGGTCATTGACGATGCCCCGGCTCTCCAGCGCGCGGATACGAGGGGCCAGAAGCCGCCACATGTCCCGCGCGGCGCGGTATTCGGTCAGGGGGATGACCGGCCAGTTCTTGGCGAGGTAGCCCTTGCCCATGGGGTGCTTTTTGTCGGCATTGAGCAGGAGCACCTTCTTGTCGATGACCGTATCGGAAAGCGTCAGCTTGATGGGCGTATCCGGCTCCAGAAAGAGCGTTCCCAGCGTGGACCAGCGCGTGTCGAGGCGGCTGTACCAGTAGTTGAGCGGCGGCGCTTCGGTGCGCGCATCGATGAGCTTCGGCCGGTACAGGTACTTGAACGTGCGCGGGTCGAACATGTCGTAGAGCGTGGTCTGCGTGCAGTTGAAGAGGGTCAGCCCCGTCTCCATCTGCGAACGGCTCATCTTCACGCGGTAGTTGGCCTTGCCGGTCTTGGGCTTGTTGATGGCCCACTCGGCGAGTCCGGTATCAGGATCAAAGCCGAACCCTTCGATGACAGCCTTGTGATAGCTGATCTTCTTGCTCGCCAGCCCCGGAACGCGGAAGATGCCTTCGGAGTCCACCATGGAATACATGCGCGTGGTCCACTGGAAGGCCAGCATGACCCCGCCGGTACCGGGCTTGTCCGGGAATATCTCGCCCTTGCGAAGCAGGTTGGCCCGCCCGGTCAGGACACAGTACCGGTTCTTCTTGAGTTCCCCGGGATTCTGCATGGGCGTGCGCGCAAGAGCGTCCACAAGGGCCGTCACCGTGCGGGACTGCCGATCGAGAAAGTCTCTGTCGATGGCGTCGGGCGTGTCGAACGGCGTATGCCACTTGGCACGCGCGTCGTGCAGCGTGGCCAACGTGAAACCGCGACGTCCCGCAATGGCCATGGGTTCGCCGCCCATCTCGGGGTTGTCCGGAAGATAGCTCTGCCACGAGCGCACCGCGCTGGGCCTGAGCGTTCCCTGATACAGCGAACTCAGTTCCCGGGGAAGCTTGGCCGCGGCCTCGTTCATGATGTCGTGAATGACTGAGAAAAAGCGGGTGCGGTTCACGTGCGGCTTGAGGTGATAGAGCCAGCCCTTGTCAAATCCGCCTACCCCGTTGCCGTGACTGGAAAGATGCAGTCCCACATGGGCCGCCACCGGCCTGTCCCCCACGAGATCGCGCACTTCGAACAGGCTCTTCATATCCTCAAGCTGCTGCCGCGCGTCCTCGACAATGCGGCGCTCCTGCCTGCGTGCCTCCCTCAGAAAAGTCCCGAGCAGCGCCCGCTCGTTTTCCTTGAGACTGACGTCGCCGCCCGTGGCCTGCACCCACTGCAAGCGTTTGAGCTCCATGCGCTGTTTGGCAAGCCGGTCTATCTCGTTCTGATCGGCGGCCTTGCCGAGCAGTCGCAACCGCATGAGGTCCGTGGTGAGCACGTCCTCCCGGTCGCGCACCACGCGCCGAAAAGCCGTGCGCAACAGCTCCTCGTCCGTATCGGACTCAAGCATCTCCAGATCGAGAGGGTTGTCACGTTCCAAGAGCCAAAGAGTCTTCTCGGCATCGGAAAGTCGTTTCTCAAGGTGCTGGCGACGTTCCCGCAACGCGTCGTCGTCCACGGCAATTGCCTGCGTGAACTCGCGCATCCCGAGCTGCGATTGCGCCGAAGCCCCCGCAGAGAGCAGAAGAACACTCCGGTCAGGAGGGTTGTCGGCAAACTTCGCCGCGACATCGGCCAGCGCCGCAGCGGACGCGGCCTGATCGGCCCCCGGAGAAGCACCGGCAGCCCAGCTCCCGGCGTCATGGAATGCCTGAACAATCAGCAACTCGTCGGCAAGCTCTGGATCGGCGCCCGGAATGTGGACCCAGACGTTTTCCCCTTGCTCGCGCGTCCAGCGTGCATCGGCGGTAAGCGTGCATTTCCCCAGATCACGGGGACCGCGTTGACGGAAATCCGCACCCAGAAGCGCCTCGGCCTGATCCTCCGGAAGCCAGAGGAAAGGCAGGTCCACCGGGGTAGGCTCGTACTTGATGGAAAAAAGGCTGCGGGCATTCTGGATATCCCTGCCCGGCCCCACGAAGATGATGGCCCGTGCCCCCAGCATGGCCGCATTGTTCCAGTTCTTGCCCGAGGCAAGCTCCATGACGACCACCGCGCCCTCGGCGTCGAGCCCGGTGAACTCCGAAAGCGTCCCCATGCCCGCATACAGCGCCGGTCCGGAATACCCCGGCGGCGGGATGGCACCCGGAGCTAGCGCGTTGGAAGTCAGCTGTTTCGGACGGTATACCGCCTCGGACCCTTCCAGCGAAATGGTCGCGCCGCCACGGTGTACCCGCCCCACACGAAACGTCTGCCTGCCGGATTTGGTGCCCGGAAGCTGAGAGGTAATATCCTCAAGCCGCTTCAGGACGATCGAAGCCGCCTCGCGCGCCCCTTCGCTGCCCGGCGTGCGATCCGGTATCGAAGACAGCTCCTCGATGACCGCATCTCCCTGCGGTCCGGCAAACGCCGGAACCGAGACGAGCAGGCACAGCAGGCTGAGAATCGCAAGAAGAGCGGCGCGGCGCATGCGTCAGCTCCCTTTTCCGGGCTGCTGGATGCCGCCCACGGAAATATCCAGTTCTTCACGGTTTTCCACGCGGTCCACCATGCCGTCGCGAATCCAGACCACCCGATCGGAAACATTGAGCATCTTGTAGTCGTGCGTGGCGGAAATAATGGTCACGCCGCGATCAGCCGAGAGCGACCGCAGAATCTCGATGGCCTCCTCGCCCGTGGTCAGGTCGAGGTTGCCGGTGGGCTCGTCCGCCAGAATGATGGAAGGATCGTTCGCCAGTGCACGGGCAATGGCCACGCGCTGCTGCTGCCCGCCCGAAAGCTCCAGCGGTTTGTGGTCGTGCCGCTTCTGCAACCCCACAAGCTCCAGCAGCTCCATGCCTTTGTCCCGCGCATCATCCTCGTTCATGCCCGCAAAGGTCATGGGCAAGGTGACGTTCTCCAACGCACTCATGACGGGAATCAGGTTGAACGTCTGAAATATGTAGCCGATCTTGCGGTTTCGCAGCCACGCCAGCTCGTAGGCGTCAAGCTGCGAGATGTCCACCTCGTCGATGAACACCTTGCCGTCCGAAGGTTTGTCCAGCCCGCCGATCATGTTGAACAGCGTGGACTTCCCCGAACCCGAAGGCCCCATGATGGAGATGTACTCCCCGGAATAGATTTCAAGGTCCACGCCCTTGAGTGCCTCGACCTCCACCTTGCCCATGGTGAACGTCTTCCTGACCTTGACGACGCGGACGATGACGTGCTTGTCCTGATTCATCGCTCTCCCTTAATGTTCCGCCCGGATGGCATTCACCGGCCGCATTCGGGCGGCCACCACCGCGGGATACAGCACTCCCGCCACACTGAGCAGCAAACCGCCGAGCAAGGCGGCTCCCAACGACAACCCAAGGCTCCCCAACGGTATCGACGTCACCGCATCGAACCCGAAGCGAATCCACCCCGTCAGCCAGGCAAAAAGCCCGCCGGCAAGCGCCCCTGCCAGCGAACCGGAAATCCCCTGCATGGCGGCCTCCAAAAGAAAAAGCCGCAACACGATCGTATCCAGCGCACCAAGACATTTCATGACGCCGATCTCACGGAACCGCTCGGTCACCGACATGAGCTGCGCATTCACGATCCCCACCACGCAAACCAGCATGGAGAGAAACACGATCCACCGCTCCTTCGGCGTCATCGCCACCGTGCCCGACTCGGCCCGAACATCATACCCGGCATCCAGAAGCCTCTTCGCCGCTTCCTCGCCGCCGCTGACCAGAACGCCCTCGGCAACGTTGATACTTACCAGAACGAAAGCCAGAAACGCCACCGCCAACACCAAACTGCTCACCGTGATCATCGAACGGAAAAACCGCACGCGCAAACTCTTGAAGCTGATCTCAAACGATTTGCTCCAAGGCAACACAATGGCACGACGTATGCCCTTCCTGTCGTTCGAACCGAAAACTGTTTTTTCCATGTTCCTCGACACTAAGCGGTTATGCGCCTGAAAACAAGACCCGGATGCCCTTTTTCACTACACCTTCAATTAAGCCTTTGTGTCACCGGCGGGCCCTTCAGGCGGCCCAAAGGGGCGGGGCCCCCTTTGGAAACCCTGAGTTGTCAGCAGGGTTGCAACTGCTGGGGCCATGGGACCGCATACCCCGCGTTCAAGCTGCAACCCCGCTAACGGGAATTTATGGCTTTGTGGGTCTTGGCTGAACGACTTGGAATTGCTTGGGCTGTTACATTTTTCAAAGCATACGCCCACCGTCAGCCTCCGCCAAGCCGCTTACGAGCTTTGGCTTTCGAAAAGCATCAATGCGGCTTGGNAAGCCAAAACGTTTTGGAAGGAGGAGGGGAAGGAGTCCAGAGGAAGGGGAGGAGGGAACCTTTTGGAAAAGGTTCCCTCCTCCCCTTCCTCTGGCCGCCGGAGGCACACTATAACCCGAAAAACCGTGTTGCGGTCTTCCCGGTTTCTTCCCAGACGGTTTCGGCCGGGAGCCCTTTAAGTTCGGCAATGAAGGCGGCGGTGAAGCCGGTGAGCGCTGGATGATTGCGTTTGCCGCGCCAGGGCTCCGGGGAGAGGAACGGACAGTCGCTTTCCACGACCATACGGTCGAGGGGAATGATGGTCGCGGCTTCGCGCAGTTCGTCGTTCTTGCGATAGGTGACGGGACCGGGGATGGAGATGGTCCAGCCGAGGTCGAGCAGTTCGCGAGCGAAGTCTGGACCGGAGCCGAAACAGTGCCAGAGCACGGGCTTTCCTGCGAAGCCGCATTCCTTGAGCACGGCTACAGCATCGTCGTGCGCGTCCCGGGAATGGATGACCGGGGGCAGCTTCAGTTCTTTGGCGAGTTCGAGCTGTTCGGCGAAAGCGCGTTTCTGGACGTCGTGCGGAACGCGTTCCCAGTAATAGTCGAGGCCGATTTCACCGACTGCCTTGAGACGCGGCTCCGAGCGGAACAGGTCGCGCATCCGTTCGATCTGGGACGGCACGTAGCTGGCGGAATCGTTGGGATGAACGCCGAGCAGGAAGAATATTTCCGGATGGTTATCGAAAAGTGAGCGATTGGCCTCGTAAGCATCGGGGCCAAGGAAGACGTTTCCAATATGCTTGATGCCGCAGGCACGGGCGCGGTCGAGAATGGCCTCGCGGTCCTCGTCGAACTCCTCAAGATCCATATGGGCGTGGGATTCGACGCCGACGGCGGGCAGGCCGAGGGTTTCCGGTTCGGGTCTGTTCTTCTTTTTCTTTTTTGCCATGACGGGACGGTCATACTCCCAAGCGGACCGGGAATCAACGCCCGTTTCTAGCTAAGCAGACGCAGGACGGCTTCGCGTTGTGCCTGCGGGGAATAGGCGGCTGCGGTGAGTCGGGCATTTTCCAGGGTCTCGGCCAGTTCCGGCGTCTGCCCTTCCCACCACTTTACGGCGGTTTCGAGACACAGGGCCGCGTCGAGCACGTCGCCGTCGGCGCTCCAGATGCCGTTGCCGCCCCAGGAAACATCGCGCAGCGGCCACCATGGAATGAAGCGCGGCGCGGCTTCGGCCTGACGCATGTAGTCCCAGCCGCCATAACCGGAAAAACCGGTGCAGAGGCAGCCGCAGGCCATGGCTTCCAGCGGCGGCAGTGGGCAGCCTTCGGGGAATCCGGTCATGAGAAAGATATGGCTGTTGCGCAGCGTGTCGGCCACGCCGAAGGCGTCCATGCCCTGCACGGGCACCCAGCGGACGCGTTCCCTGCCGCATCGGGCCTCGAAGGCGGCGATGATCTGTGCGGCAAGCGACTTGTTCTTGCGGGGCATGTAGGCCACTCGGATTTTTCCGTTCCGGGCGGCGGCGCCTTGGTGGAAGATTTCGGGGTCGATGCCGGGGCGCAGCTCGGGGGCGTTGCGGCCCACGGTTTCGGCTATGAATTGGCGAACCGGGTCGGAAACGGAGAAGAAACGCACGGGAAGCCGATCCCATGTCACGCCCTGCGGCAGCGAGGAGAAGAGATAGGCCCAGTTCTGAACATAGCTGATGCAGTCCGCCCCCGAGTCAAGCCCCGGAGCGAGGGCGTTGACCCAGCCTTCGGGCACGAGCCAGCGGTCGCCTGGGGCAAGTTGCAGGTCATCCCATTCCAGCACCGGTGCTTCATCCTTCAGCCCGCCGGGACGCCAGCCGCCCCTGTCCCGCGCAACAAGGTATGTTTCGCGACCTGCCGCGTGCAGGATGTCGGCGATCTGCCTGAGCACGGTGATGCCGCCCGTGGGCTTGCTGACCGGCGGCAGGAATATGCATGTCTTCATGTGCGATTCTCCTCCGATCCAGAGAGCATACTCCACGCTTTTTGGCAAGGTTAGGCGTTTTTTCCCAAAACAGGAAAAGCCCCCTAAAGATAGCGGGCAAACGGTCCGATACAACGTCTGACCCGAACTGTCTCAAACAAAGACGAACCCTTTCGCAAGGATGCGAAGGGAGGGGAGCACGGCCATGGACGGCAATGTACTCTTCAGTATCATCACACCGAGCACAGGACGGCGGCCCCGCGCGCTGCAAATGGCGGTGAAGAGCGTCGAGCGTGCGGTTCTGCACTCCGGACTTCCACCTGAATCGGTGGAAATGCTCATCGGCTATGACGGCATCAAAGGACAGCGCCTTTCGGCGTCCTTTCCCATGCGCTGTATCAATTTTCCGCCCGACAACGACTGGGGCAACGGCATCCGTCAGTTGCTCCTGAAGATTTCGCGTGGGCGCAAGATCATTTTCCTCGACGACGACAATCAACTGAAGCCCCGTTCGCTTCAGGTTTACCTCATGCACATGGACGCGGAGATGATCATCGGACGCATCGACACCCAGCTGGCCTTCGACAAGCCGCACATTCCGGTGCGCGACGGCGGCTCGGTGGTGCGTCAGGGCAACATCGACCCGCTGTGCCTGTGCCTGTCGCGCGAGCTTGTGCTGGACCGCTGCGGTGGCTGGCGGCACCAGGGGCTTTACGAGGCCGACTACATGAACATGCTCGACTGGCACCGGCGGGCAAGGAGCGTCACCGTCATCGACGAGGTGGTGGGCATCTATGACGCGGGCCGCAGCCTCGACGGCGGCGCGCTCTCGCGCAGACAGATGAACATGCTCGACCGCATGGCCCGCGAGCGCGGTGTGACTCTCTCCGGCGGCGCGGACGAAGCCCACGCCATCGCAAGCGGCATCTGACCCGTCAGGACATCCCGACTGACCGCCCGGTTCCGCAGCATTGCGGAGCCGGGCTTTTTATTGCCCGGACGCCCGCCCGCACGGGTTTTTCTCGCGCCTGACGCCCTACCAGCATAACAAGAAAATCCGCAGCCTTTTGAAACAGCGTCCATTTTACGAGTTATCTCATTGCAAAAATTCACTTTTCAACCCTGCATTTTTCCATTTCCTTATCGAACCCTTTTAATGTAAGTAGAGGGGTTCCAAAATCACGACCGAAGCGCCGGTTTCCCGGCCCGTGAAATACGTTCTTTCAACGAGGTAAAGCTATATGCCGCTGTGCACCATCGAAGAAGCCATTGAAGACATCCGGCAAGGCAAAATGGTCATCATGGTGGATGACGAAGATCGCGAGAACGAAGGCGATCTCGTCTGCGCCGCCGAGAAGACCACTCCGGAGATGATCAACTTCATGGCCACCCACGGCAGGGGCCTCATCTGCCTGGCCATGGACGGATACATGGTCGACCGCCTCCAGCTGCCGCTCATGGCCCAGTCCAACAAATCCCAGTTCGGCACCAATTTCACCGTCAGCATCGAGGCCCGCGAGGGCGTCACCACCGGTATCTCGGCCTTCGACCGAGCCACCACCATCCTCACCGCCGTCGCCGACGACGTGGTCCCCGAGGACATCGTGACCCCCGGGCACATCTTCCCGCTGCGGGCCAAGGAAGGTGGCGTGCTGGTGCGCGCCGGCCAGACCGAAGGCTCCGTGGACCTGTGCCGCCTTGCAGGACTCAAACCCGCCGGCGTGATCTGCGAGATCATGCGCGAGGACGGAAACATGGCCCGTATGCCGGACCTGATTCCCTTCGCCAAGGAGCACGGGCTCAAGATCTGCTCGGTGGAAGACCTCATCGCCTACCGCATGAAGTTCGGCAACTACTCCGTCACCAAGGAGGCCGAAGCCGAACTGCCCACGCGCTGGGGCCACTTCAAGAGCGCCGCGTTCAAGTCCAGCACCGACGACAAGACTCACATCGCCCTGTACATGGGCGACATCAAGCCCGACGAGCCTGTGCTGGTGCGCGTGCACTCCGAGTGCCTCACCGGCGACGTGTTCGGCTCCCTGCGCTGCGACTGCGGCAACCAGCTCGCGGACGCCATGTGCATGATCCGCAACGAGGGCAAGGGCGTGCTGCTGTACATGCGGCAGGAAGGCCGGGGAATCGGCCTTGGCAACAAGATCCGCGCCTACCATCTGCAGGATCAGGGCTACGATACCGTGGAAGCCAACATGAAGCTCGGCTTCCCGCCGGACCTGCGCGATTACGGCGTGGGCGCCCAGATTCTGGTGGAACTCGGCATCTCCAAGATGCGCCTGATGACCAACAACCCCAAGAAGATGGTCGGCCTCGAAGGCTACGGGCTGGAGATCGTCGAGCGCGTCGCCATCGAAGCGGGCGCGTGCGAGATCAACCACAAGTATCTCATGACCAAGAAATCCAAGATGGGCCACATGCTGACCCTTGAGGATGAAGAATAGAACCGTCTTTCAGACGCGGAGGATATTCCAATGAACATCAAGACCATCGAAGGCAAGCTGCAGGCTCAGGGGCTCAAGATCGCCATCGTGTCCGCCCGTTTCAACGACTTCATCGTGGATCGCCTCACCGGCGGTGCGGTGGACTATCTCGTGCGCCACGGCGCCGATGAAGGCGACCTCACCCTCATCCGCGTGCCCGGCGCGTATGAAATGCCGCTGGTGGCGCGCAAGCTCGCACGCTCCGGCAAGTACGACGGCGTGATCTGCCTCGGCACCGTGATCCGCGGCGCCACCCCGCATTTCGATTTCGTGTCAAACGAGTGCGCCAAGGGCGTGGCTCAGGCCAGTTTCGAGACAGACCTGCCCATCAGCTTCGGCGTCCTTACCTGCGACACGCTGGAGCAGGCCATCGAACGCGCCGGATCCAAGGCCGGCAACAAAGGCGTGGAAGCGGCTTCCGCTCTGCTGGAAACCGTCCGCGTCATGGAGCAGCTGTAACATCCGATGAGCAAGAAGAAAGGCAACAGACCGGGCGTGCGCCGCATGGGCCGCACGCTCGCATTTCAGGTTCTCTACGGCGTATCCATGGTCCCGGAAACGGGTATGGAAGGCATGAAGGCCGCGTTCGAACGCAACCCGCAGGTGGAGAGCGAAGAAAACGATTTCGTCCGCGACTTCGGCAGATCGCTCTATCTCGGCGTGATGGAGCACCTGGCCCGTCTCGACGAGCTGGTGCGCACCCACTCGCAGCACTGGAAGATCGAGCGCATCGCCAAGGTCGAACTGGCGATTCTGAGGCTCGCCCTCTACGAAATGGCCTTCACCGACATCCCGGAAAGGGCGGCCATCAACGAAGCCGTTGAACTTGCCAAACGCTTTGGCGACGGCAACTCCAAGAGCTTCATCAACGGCATCCTCGACGGCGCGGCCAAGGAACTGAAAGCGAAATAAAGGAATTCGAGCAATGGCCATCGGAAAATACCATCCGGAAAAAATCGAGGGCAAATGGCAGGAGATCTGGAAAAAGTCCGGATGCTTCGAGGTCGAGGCCGACCCCGCCAAGCCCAAATACTACGTGCTGGAGATGTTCCCCTACCCCTCCGGGAAGATCCACATGGGCCACGTGCGCAACTACTCCATCGGCGACGTGGTGGCGCGGTTCATGTCCATGCGCGGCTATAACGTCATGCACCCCATGGGCTGGGACGCCTTCGGCCTGCCTGCGGAAAACGCCGCCATCAAGAACAATTCCCACCCCGCGGAATGGACCTACGCCAACATCGACGAGATGCGCGAACAGCTCCAGCGGCTGGGATACTCCTACGACTGGCGGCGCGAAGTGGCCTCCTGCCGTCCCGAATACTACAAGTGGGAACAGCTCTTCTTCTTGAAATTCCTCGAAAAAGGGCTCGTCTACCGCAAGAATTCCCCGGTAAACTGGTGCCCGGGCTGCAACACCGTGCTCGCCAACGAGCAGGTGGAGGAAGGCCTGTGCTGGCGCTGTGACGCCGAGGTGGAACAGAAGGACATGGAGCAGTGGTTCCTGCGCATCACCGATTACGCGGATGAACTGCTGGCCGATCTGAACAAGCTCGACAAGGGCTGGCCCGAGCGCGTGCTGACCATGCAGCGCAACTGGATCGGCAAGAGCTACGGCGCGGAACTGACCTTCTCCGTCAAAGGCTCCGACCGCAAGATCGACGTGTTCACCACCCGGCCCGACACCATTTACGGCGCGACTTTCATGTCCGTGGCCGCCGAGCATCCCATGGTGGAAGAGCTCATCGAAGGCTACGAGAAGGCCGACGAGGTCCGCGAATTCGTCAGCAAGGTCCGCAATATGGACCGCATCAAGCGCGGCGCCGACGACCTCGAAAAAGAAGGCATCTTCACGGGCGCTTACTGCGTCAACCCGGTCACCGGCCGGGAGATGCCCATCTACGTGGCAAACTTCGTGCTCATGGCCTACGGCACCGGCGCGGTCATGGCGGTGCCCGCTCACGACCAGCGCGACTTCGAATTCGCCACCAAGTACGAACTTCCGGTTCAGGTGGTCATCAATCCGCCCGAACTGCACGAAAAGGGCGATGTCCTTGATGTCGCGGACATGAGCGAGGCTTACGCCGACCCCGGCATCCTCGTGAACTCCGGCGACTTCGACGGCATGGAGAACGAGGCTGCCAAGAAGGCCATCGTGGAACACCTCGACGGCTCGGGCCTCGGCCGCATGACCGTGAACTACCGCCTGCGCGACTGGAACGTCTCCCGCCAGCGGTTCTGGGGCGCCCCCATTCCCGTGATTTACTGCGACGCCTGCGGCGCGGTGCCGGTCCCCGAGGACCAGCTGCCGATCAAGCTGCCGGAAGACGCGCAAGCCCGCAGCGACGGCAAGTCCCCGCTTCCGGGCATGGACTCCTTCGTCAACTGCGACTGCCCACAGTGCGGCGGCAAGGCACGCAGGGAAACCGACACCCTGGACACCTTCTTCGAGTCCAGCTGGTATTTCCTGCGCTACTGCGATGCCCGCAACGATGACGCCCCGTGGGACAAGGAAAAGATCGACTACTGGCTGCCCGTGGACCAGTACATCGGGGGCATCGAGCACGCCATTTTGCATCTGCTCTACGCCCGCTTCTTCACCAAGGCCCTGCGCGACACCGGTTTCATCAACAACGACGAACCGTTCGAGCATCTGCTCACGCAGGGCATGGTCCTCAAGGACGGCGGCAAGATGTCCAAGTCCAAGGGCAACGTGGTGGACCCCAACGCCATGATCAACCACTACGGCGCGGACGCCACGCGTCTGTTCATCCTCTTCGCCGCCCCGCCGGTGAAGGAGCTTGAGTGGTCCGATCAAGGCATCGAGGGCGCCTACCGCTTCCTCAACCGCCTGTGGCGGCTGGTGGAAGACCTGCAGGACGTGCTGCAGCAGGCAAAGCCCGCAAGCTTCACCGACCCGGCCTCCGAAGCCGCCAAGTCTTTGCGCCGCAAGGAACACGAGACCATCAAGCGCGTCACGCACGACATCGAGAACCACTTCCAGTTCAACACCGCCATCGCCGCGGTCATGGAACTGGTCAACGAGCTGTACGGCGTCAAGGACGAACTGCGAGAGTCCGCTCCGCAGGCCCTGTCCTCGGCCATCGCCACGGCCCTGACCGTGCTCTCCCCGGTGGCCCCGCACATCTGCGAGGAACTCTGGGAGACCCTCGGACACGATACCCGTCTGGCCGAGCAGGCATGGCCCGCTCACGACGAATCCGCGCTGGTCCTCGACGAGGTCACGGTGGTGGTGCAGGTCAACGGCAAGGTTCGCGGCAAGCTGAACGTGCCGAACAACGCGCCCAAGGATGACGTGGAAAAGATCGCCATGGAGCAGGAGAACGTGATCAAGCACATCGAAGGCAAGACCGTTCGCAAGGTCATCGTCGTTCCCAACAAACTGGTGAACATCGTGGCCAACTAGCTCCCCGACATATCCGACAGAAAAGGCCCCGCTCCGGAATTCCGAAGCGGGGCCTTCTTGCGTGTGATTTCCAGGCTACGGAGTCTCGATGATCTCCGGATCCTTCCAGTTCCACCACTTGAGCTTGTCCGGGTCGTGGAAGGTGGTGGACGCGTAGTACACGGCGCAACGGAACACATAAAGCACGCAGCGGTCCACGTGCTGGTCGGCCAGCGCCATGAGGCTTCTGTAAATGGCCTCGGGGTCCTGATCCTTCAGGTCCTCGACCTTGCGGAAGCCCAGCTCGTACAGGTCCTGCGCGATGCTGGATCCCACGCCGGGGATGGAACTCAGTTCCCGGATGGCCTGATCGTGCTCGTCCATGTCCGCTCCGCTAGATGCGTCCGTAGACCTTGTCGAGAATTTCCTTGCCGCCTGCGGCGAGAACGCGGTCGGCCAATTCGGTGCCGATCTGCCAGGCGGAATCGCGGTGTCCTTCCTGCTCCATGCGGATGGGACGGCTACCGTCCTCGTCGGCCACGAAGCCGGTCAGGAGAATCTTCTCGCCCTCAAGGCGGGACCATGCCGCGATGGGCACCTGACAGCCGCCGTCGAGGCCGGTGAGGAAGCCGCGTTCGGCCAGCACCTGATATTTGCTTTCCCTGTGGTCGAGGAACTCGATCATGCCGCGCACTTCGGCGTCGTCCTTGCGGTACTCGATGCCCAGCGCTCCCTGCGCCACTGCGGGCAAAAAGTCCGGCGGACCGAGAATCTCCGACTTGGGAGCGGAGAGGCCGAGGCGCACCAGACCGGCGGTGGCCACCACGATGGCGTCGTATTCGCCGTTCATGAGCTTGCCCACGCGGGTGTCGAGGTTGCCGCGCAGCCACTTGATTTCGAGGTCCGGGCGCAACAGCAGGAGCTGGGACTGGCGGCGCAGGCTGCTGGTGCCGACCACCGCCCCTTCGGGCAGTTCGGCAAGACCGCGATAGTTTACGGACAGCAGCGTGTCTGTGGCCGCCTCGCGCTCGGGGTTGATACCCACTTCAAGGCCCTCGGGCAACTCGGTGGGCACGTCCTTCATGGAGTGCACCGCGATGTCGGCGCGGCCGTCCAGCAGGGCTTCCTCAATTTCCTTGACGAAAAGGCCCTTGCCGCCGACTTTCGCCAGCGGCACGTCGAGGATCTTGTCGCCCTTGGTTTTGATTTTGAGCAGCTCCACTTCGAGGCCGGGGTGTTCTTCGCGAAGCAGTGCGGAAATGTGATTGGCCTGCCACAGGGCGAGCTTGGAGCCCCGGGTGGCGATGGTGATTTTCTGTTTCATGAGAAGCGGTGTGGTTGGGCGCTAGCCGCAGGAGGAACAGTTGCCGCCCACGCATCCTGCGCAGCCGGAAGGGGCGCTTGCCGCAGCGGGGGCGGATTCGGTCTCGCCGCCGAAGTCTTCCCCGGAACCCATGCGGGTCCTGCATGCGGAGATGAGCTTTTCGGTCGCCCCGGATTTGCAGGCCGGGCACGGCGGACATTCGTCATGGCTGAAGACCAGTTCCTCGAACTCGTTTTCGCAATCCTTGCACTTGTATTCGTAGATGGGCATAGGCTTCCCCCCTGATGGTTATCCATTCGCGCCTCGGCGCGGCATACCTGATTATCGGAAAAGGTGGCGACTGGCAATCACCGCCGCGTCATACGTAAGTCCGCGTGAGCGTTTGTCCACCTGAAAATAATATCATCATCTGGCGTTCCCGAGCCAAAAAAGCTACCTTCCGCCGGAAACACCCAAAGGACTCCATGAGCACGCACCAAAAGGATATGCGCCTTCCTCCCGAACCGGACTTCGGGCACAGTGGCATCGATGATGCCAATGAGATGGTGCGGTGCGTGTTCTCCACCCAGCGGGAGATAACCATCGGCACCGGCACCACCAAGCGCAGGCAGAAAAGCCGCATCATGTGGCTGGTGGAGCAGCGCGACGACGATACCTACGCCGTTCGCAAGATCAACGCCAACTTCGTGCCGGTGGGCAAGGAAACCACCATCACCGGAGAGCAGCTCTTCTCCGAGTTCACCCCGGAAGTGGAAATCCATCTGACCAAGGTGGAGCCCGCCATGCTCAACCTGCACCGCACACTGGAACGCGGCGACCTGCACCGCCTTGTGGGCGAAAGCGGCGAGGCCGAAATGGAGTACAGCGAGGCGTTGCAGATAGACGAACTCAACGTGCGCGCCATCTTCGGCCTCGGCATCGTTCTGGCCCAACGCGGCGCCGTGCAACGCGCCCGCTCCGTCTTCCACGACATCGTCAACCTCGATGCCGCTTTCGAGGAAGAACACAAGCACCTGTTCAATGAATTCGGCATCAGCCTCAGGAAGGCGGCCCTGTTCGAGGAAGCGGTGCAGTATTACACCCGGGCCATGGAGCTCACCCAGAGCGATGACCACCTGCACTACAACATCGCCCGCGCCCATTTCGAGCTGGCGCAGTGGGGAGAGTGCTTTGAGCATTTGCACAAAAGCCTGTCGATTAACGGCAATCTCAACGAGTCCCTGAACCTGCTCAGACTCATAAAGGCCATCCACGGCGATCAGAAGCTGCTGGAAAGGTACGGCAAGAAGCCCGTTCCGCAAACCGTTGGGGAACAGGCCGAACAACTGTTGAAGGAAACGGAATAACCATGAAGCTCGACATCACGCTCGTAGGCAACTACCACGCTCTGGGCCTGCTGCGCCTCAACCGCTACACCATCAAGCAGGGCGTGCAATCCTTCGGCAGCCGCCGCTGGACCGAAATCCTCAACGGAATAGCCTACGGCCCGCAGCCGGAAAATCTTCAGCAGGCAGTGGAGGCCGCGCTGGGCAAACGGGTGGAAGTGCCCTACTCCGGCGGCGGCGTGCTGCTGGACGACCAGTTCGGCATGGAAGTCTTTCTGGACAACGAGGAATACCCCTGCGGCAACGTGGACGGCACATCCAGACTGATCCGGCCGGAAAAATTCATGACCGGCTTTCGCAAGAACGACATGCTTTGCGAATGCAAGGCTTCGGGCATCGGTGCCCTCAAGTGCCGCTGGGAATTCGACGAAGAGTTCGACGAACGCAAGATCCGGCTCGAATACGATGACTTGCGCGAGGTGCTGAACAAGCCCAAGGCCTTTGAAGTGGTGACCATGGTCACCTACGACGGCAAACAGCCGGATCGTCTCGTGCGTGACGGCGGCGAAGGGCTCACCCCCTCGGCGCCGGTCTACCGCATTTCCTGAACCGTCCCGTCATCCAGCCGCGCAAAGAACTCGCGCATTCTCTTTTCCGACCAATACTCGCCGTTACCGTTGAGACTCACGAAGCCAACGTGCCCGCCGTGCGCCGGGATATCCAGGTACAGGCAGTCGTTTCGCCGCGCCCTGCCCTCGGGATAGCACAGCGATGACAGGAACGGGTCGTCCGCCGCGTTCACCAGCAGGGTCGGCACCCTGACCTCATCCAGAAACTGAAGGCTGGCGCATTTCGCGTAGTAATCCTGTGCCGAGGCGAACCCGTGCAGCGGGGCGGTGTAGCGGTCATCGTACACCTCGAAGGTGCGGATCTCGTCCAGCCCCGTCAGATCGAGTCCGAGTTCGGGGAAACGCTCGGCCTTGTGGCGCACCTTTTCCCTGAGTCCGCGCAGGAAGTATTCCATATAGACACGGTTCACGGTGCGGCCCATCACCTTCGCGGCCCCGGCGAGGTCGCAGGGCACGGAGAATACGGCCGCACGGCTCACCTGCGGCGGCACGTTGTCGGGATTCTCGCCAAGATATTTCAGTGTCTGGTTGCCGCCCATGCTGAAGCCCACCAGCGCGGCCTCCGAATACCCGCCGCGACGCAGCGCGTGAGTCAGCACCGTATGCAGGTCATCGGTCACGCCGGAATGATACAGGCGCGGCAGCCGGTTGGGTTCGCCCGAGCATCCGCGAAAATTCAGGTTAACGGTGTCCCAGCCGTCACGGTTCAGGGCCAGCGCGGCGCCGGCCACGTATTTACGCCGGGAGTTTCCTTCCAGCCCGTGCGAAATGACAGCCACCCGGTCCGAGCCGGTGCGGCTCCAGTCCAGATCGATGAAATCGCCGTCGGGCGTGGTGATACGTTCGGATTCGAAGGCAATCTCCGGCCTCCTGCGCGCCAACACCGGATATATGGTCTGAAAATGTCCGTTGGTGAAAGGAAATGCGGGATTGTAATCAGCGTGTTTCAGAAGTGGCATGAGTGGCTCATGCCCGATTTGGGAAGCTACGGCAAGGCCTGAATTATCATTGACTCTTTTGCCTTCCCGGAGGATGTATTTTATGATGAGCATCAAGATTGTCGTCCGTTTTCTGCTTTCGACAAGCCTGCTTCTGCTGCTGGCGGTCCCCACTCATGCGGCGGATTATCGCACCTTGCTCATCAGCTCGTATCATCCCGGCTTTCCGACTTTTTCCAGGCAATTGGAAGGGCTCAACGCCTTGCTGGAACCGGCGGGTGCATCCCTTGACGTCGAATTCATGGATTCGAAAAGGTTTCCCTCCACGAGACAACGCAGCGAATTCAGGAAAAGTCTTACCTACAAACTGGAAAGGCTCCCGAAGTACGACCTCATCTTTACGGCTGACGACAACGCATTCAATTTTGTCATGGATAACAGGGAGACGCTGTTCAAAGGGCTTCCGCTCGTCTTTTTCGGCGTAAACGACGAGGCGAACGCTCTCTTGCGCGTTCAGGACGACTCGCTAGCCACTGGCGTTCTGGAGGAGATATCGATCAGCCAGACACTCGACATGGCCCGGGAGATGATACCCGGACTCGAAAACATCGTGGGGATCGCGGACGCGACCACCACAGGCAGGACTGACGCGGAGGAGTTCCTTGCCGCACATGACAAGACTCCGCTCACCCTTTCCCTGCTCGACCTCGGCGCTCTCGACTGGCAACAATTCGGAGAGCAGATTGCTTCACTGGTTCGCGACACTGCGCTTCTGCTCATCTCCGCCTTTCACGACAAACAGGGTGAAAGAAAGGATTTCAGAGAAACCGTTGAGTTCATAACCGCCCGTGCCAGTGTCCCCGTGTTTCATCTCTGGCAGCACGGCATCGGACAGGGGCTCCTTGGTGGCAAGGTCGTCTGCCAGTACAATCAGGCCAAACTCGCGGCACAAAACGCAGTGGAAATTCTTCGGGGGCGCAGCCCGGCGGACATCCCGGTCATGCCCGGCCGGAACGCCAACGTCAACATCATGGACGGCGAGGCCCTGCGCTGTCTGGGACTTTCGGAAACCCGCGCTGAGAACATTGCCTCCGTCATCAACACACAGGAAAGCTTCTTTGAACGCCACCAGGACCTCATTCTTCGCGGCGGACCGGTCTTTCTACTCCTTCTCTTAGCCATCGGCTACCTGCTGCATCTCAACCGCGCTCTCTATCTGACCCGCAGGGAACTGCACGAGAGCGAAAAGAAATACCGTGCGTATATCGACCACGCCCCGGACGCGGTATTCGTCACCGATGACCGAGGTTTCATCCTTGAAGCCAATCGCAGCGCACGGGTGGTATCCCTGAATGATGCGGACAAGGATATCACCGGGCTGACACTTTTCGAGGTTCTGCCACGGGAGAACTGGCGGGACCTGCGCGACGCACTGAACCACCTTGAAACGGAAGGCGTATTCAGGGGGCGGAGCCAATCGGTCAAGATGGTCGAGACAGACAGATTCGTTTACGTGGACGCCGTTCGGCTTGAAGCGGACCTGTGCATCTGGTTCGCCAAGGACATCACCCAGATCAAGCAGGCACAGGACGCCCTTGAGGAAAGTGAGACCCGGTTCAGGAGCCTCATCGATCAGGCAGCCGATGCCATCGTGGTCATGGACCTTGACGGCAGCATCGTCATGGCCAACCGCAGCGCCTGTTACTCTCTCGGCTACGGCACCGAGGACATTCTGAAAGCCAATGTCCGGGACCTCGTCCCGGGCCTGATCTTGCCGAATACATCGGACTACTGGGCCATGCTTCCGGCCACGTTCGAACGCGGAATCCGCCGCAAGGACGGCAGCGATTTTCCGGCGGAAATACGCATCGGCGGCATAGCCTATGGCGGAGAACGCAAGCTGCTTGCGCTCGCCCGGGACATCACCAAACGCAAGAACAATGAAAAACGCATCCTGCGCGAGTCCTCCATCAATCTGGCACAGGCCGAAATCTCCGGCGGACTCACCAGTCCGGACATGAGCATCAGCGAAGTTTCCGGAGTGGTGCTCAAACACAGCCTGAACATAACGGCGAGCGTCTTCGGCTACGTGGGCACCGTGGATGCCGAGGACGGCACGCTTCATGTGCATACGTTCAGCGACCTCATGCACGGCGGGCAGTGCCGGGTTTCCGACAAGCCCGTGGACTTTCCCATGGAGGGCGACAGCTATCCCGGCCTCTGGGGCGTCAGCCTGAACACCAGACAGACGTTCATCGCCAACCAGATGGAGGGGCATCCCGCCTCAAGGGGCCTGCCCGAAGGCCATGTCCCGCTCCAGAGGCTGCTTTCCGTACCGGTCATTCATGACGACGCCGTGGTGGGGCAGATCACGGTGGCCAACGCGAAAAGGGACTACAGACAGGAGGACGCCGAGGCACTGGAGCGCATGGCCAACCTCTTTGCCGTGGGCGTGCATCGCAAGCGCATGGACCGCGCAATGCGTGCGGCCAAGGAACAGGCAGAGGCCGCCAACCGCTCGAAAAGTGAATTCCTCGCCAACATGAGTCACGAAATCCGGACACCGCTCAACGGCATCTTCGGAATGCTTCAGCTCGCGCTCGCCGCCAATCCGAGTGAAGAACTGCGCAAATACCTTGATACGGCATTTGAGTCCGGGCGTAACCTGCTCAGTGTCATCAACGACGTGCTGGACCTGTCCAAGATCGAGGCCGGAAAGATCGAGCTTGCGGAAGAGGATTTCCAGTTCGAAGACACGGTCTCGGCGGTCATGGAGATGTTTCAGGTTCCGGCGGCCGAGCGTGGCCTCGGGCTGTCGTGGCATATTTCGCCGCGAGTGCCGGATACGCTGCGCGGCGATGCCGGCAGGCTGCGCCAGATTCTCTTCAACCTTGTCGGCAACTCCATGAAGTTCACCGAGAAGGGATCGGTGAGCGTGGAGTGCCATCCCCTGCCCGGCCGAAACGAAGACGAAGTTCGCATGATGCTCGCGGTGCATGACACCGGCATCGGCATCCCGGCCGACAAGATGGACAGCATCTTCAGGGTCTTTGAGCAAGTGGACGGCTCCCACACCCGCCGCTATCAGGGCTCCGGCCTGGGGCTGACCATTGTCCGCCGTTTCGCCCGTCTCATGGGCGGGGACGCGCTGCTGGAAAGCGAGGAAGGGGAAGGAACCACGGCGCTGGTCTGCCTGTCCCTGCGTCGCGCACACGAAGCGCTGGAACCGGCTGGTCAGGGCATGGCCGAACCCATTCCGTCTGACGTTGAACTGGATGTGCTGCTGGTGGAGGACGAACGGGTGAACAGGCTGGCGGCCCGCAAACTGCTGGAACGGCTCGGGCACAGGGTGCGCACCGCCGAGAACGGCCTTCAGGCAGTACAGGCGCTGGAAGCCGCTCACGCCGATGTGGTGCTCATGGACGTGCAGATGCCCGAAATGGACGGGCTCGAAGCGACCCGGACCATCAGGTCCCAGTCACCGGGCGGCCGGGGAGATGTCCCCATAATCGCGCTCACGGCACACGCGCTCAAGGGGGATCGGGAACAGTTCATGGCCGCGGGAATGGACGGTTACATCGCCAAACCCATGCAAACGGATACACTTTGTCTGGAGCTTGGCAGAGTGCTGCGTCTCAAGGACGCCATGCCGGAGGGCTGACGTTCGCTGCACCGGCCGTTGCCCACGAAAAAAGGCCCCGCCTTGCGACGGGGCCAGTCACCGAAACGAGTCCGGTGGGGAAACTTGCAGCTACTCGGCGGCCTTGACGGCCACGGGCTTCACGATGGCGCCGTCACGGATGCAACGGGTGCAAGCCTTGACGGAGATAACCTGACCGGTTGCCAGCTGATGGCGAACCTTCTGCAGGTTCGGCATGAAGCGACGCTTGGTCTTGATGTGGGAGTGGGAAACGTTGTTGCCCGTCTGGGGACCCTTTCCACAAATATCGCAAACCTTGGACATAGCGACCTCCTCGCATTATATGCAAATTCTTGATTCGTTCTTTATGATGCGCATGCGGAAGGTGCTCCCGATACGCAGAGGGAGTTTCCTTACCGTCTTGTTCCCTTGTTGGCAAGGGTTTTTTTCTTGACAAGAGAAAAAGTTCCCATATAGGAATCACCGGTTGCCCGAAACCGGCAGGCGTGAGAGAGTCCTGAATATGACCGAATACATGATACCGCTGAATGACATCCCGGCAGAGGGCCGGGAATTTTCTTTTTCGGACCAGAACCTCTGGCGCGAACGCTGGGAAGCGTTCGAGCTCGGACTGGAACCGGCAAAGGATATCGAGGCCGTGTTCACGCTCATGGCTCAGGATGATGACTCCGTGCTCGTGCGCGGACGAATTGCCGGAGCCGTCAAGGCTCCCTGCGACCGCTGCGCTGAAACCTTCGAGGTCGAGATCGAAAGCGACTTCGAACTTTTCGAGGAATCGGAAGCGGGCGACGGAATGCTTGACGGCGAAGAGGTGAGAATCGTCACCCGTGATGGTCAACTACATCTTGACATGGGCGCGATACTCTGGGAAGAGTTCGCCCTCGCCCTGCCCGTGAAGCCCCTTTGTTCGGAAACATGCGAAGGACTCTGCCCCCACTGCGGCAAGCCGAGCGCCGACTGCGAGTGCTCCGTAGAGGAAGAGGGCGACCCCAGACTTGCGGTTCTGCGCAATTTGAAGGTAAAGTAACCAGCCCCGCCCGGGTGCGCCCGGCCGGGAGATCAATATCGAGAGGATAGCATCATGGCACTTCCCAAGAAGAAAACTTCCCGTTCCCGCAAGGGCATGCGTCGCGCCCACGATGGCCTGACCGCCCCCAATGTTGTTTACTGCGAGTGCGGCGAGCCCGTGCTGCCCCATCGTGCCTGTGACGTCTGCGGCAACTACAAGGGCCGCCAAGTCGTAAACAGCGACGATGCCTAGCAAACAACCGCGCATTGCCATCGACGCCATGGGCGGCGACTACGGCCCGAGCGTGGTCGTTCCCGCCGCCGTCCGTGCCGCCGAAGAAGGCATTGCCCTGGCTCTCGTGGGTGACGAGGACGCCATCCGTGCCGAACTCGGCCGTCTGAAGACGGACGGGCTCGACATTGATGTGGTTCCCGCTTCCGAGGTCGTCGAAATGGACGACAAAGCCTCGGACGCCCTTCGACGCAAGAAGGACTCGTCGATCCACGTTGCCTGCCGCACCGTCAAGGAAGGACGCGCCGACGGCGTGGTCAGCGCCGGACACTCCGGGGCCACCGTGGCCTGCGGCATGTTTGTGCTTGGCCGCATCAAAGGCGTTTTGCGCCCCGCTTTCGCCGGCATCATGCCCACCGAGAAGCGCCCCTGCGTGCTCATCGACGTGGGCGCCAACGTCGATTCCAAGCCGCAGCACCTGTTGCAGTTCGGCCTGATGGCCGACGTGCTTGCCCGCGACGTGCTCGGCACCGAGCGCCCCACCGTCGGCCTCCTGTCCATCGGCGAGGAGGAAGGCAAGGGCAACGCCATAGTCAAGGACTCCTTCGAGCTTTTCAGAGAGTCCGAGCTCAACTTCATCGGTAACGTGGAAGGCCGCGACATTTTCACCGGCGACGTGGATATCGCGGTCTGCGATGGTTTCGTGGGCAATGTTGCCCTCAAGCTGTCCGAGGGTCTGGCCAAGTCATTCGGGAACATCCTCAAGAAAGAGCTGAGCAGCAGCTTTCTCTCAAAACTTGGCTCCCTGCTTTCCTTCGGTGCGTTCAAGCGCTTCAAGCGGCTGGTGGACTACGCCGAATACGGCGGAGCCCCGCTTCTTGGCCTGAAGGGCATTGTCGTGGTCTGCCACGGCAAGTCCAACGAAAAGGCCATCATCAACGCCATCCGCATGGCCGCCAAGTTCGTGTCCAACAAGTCTCACGAGCATTTGGCCGAAGGTCTGGAAGCCCACAGGGCTCTCTCCGACGGCAATAGCGAGAAGGCAGCCTAGACGCACCGTCGCCGACAACCCGGGCCCCCGAGCCCACACCCTACGCAAACGATGAGCATCGATATCGTCCTGCGCGGCCTCGGCCGTTACGTACCCGAAAAGACACTGACCAACGCCGCCCTGGAGAAGATCGTCGATACTTCCGACGAATGGATCTTCACCCGCACCGGCATCAGGGTCAGACACATAGCATCCGAAGAACAGAACACCAGCGACCTTGCGGTGGAAGCCGCCAGACAGGCGCTCGCGAACGCAAACATGGAGGCCGAAGAGCTGACCCACATCGTGGTCGGCACCTTCACGCCCGACGCCATGGTCCCGTCCTGCGCCTGCGTGGTTGAGGAAAAGCTCGGCATCAAGGGCCGCGCGGTGTACGACATCGCCGCCGCATGCTCCGGCTTTCTCTATGCGCTGGAAAACGCCCGCGCCATTCTCGCCCTGCACCCCGAGGCCAGAGTCCTCGTTATCGGGGCCGAGACGGTCACCCGGCGCATCAACTTCGAGGACCGCACAACCTGCGTGCTGTTCGGCGACGGCGCCGGCGCCGCAGTGCTCACCCGCGACGGTGAAGGCCCCAAAGTACTGGACGTCAAGCTCTCCAGCGACGGCAGCCTCGGCCGCCTGCTCACCGTCAACGGCGGTGGTTCCTGCTCCTCCTACTCCCGTCCGGGCGAACCCATCCGCGAAGACTACTTCGTGCAGATGGAAGGCCGCGAGATTTTCAAGCACGCTGTTCGTTCCATGACCGGCGTCTGCAACGAGATTCTCGAAGACAACGGCCGCACCCGCCACGACATCGACGTGCTGATTCCGCATCAGGCCAACTGGCGGATCATCGACGCGGTGGGCAGGAAGTTCGACGTACCGCCGGAGAAAGTCTACTCCAACGTGGACCGTTACGGAAACACCTCCGCGGCGAGCATCCCGTTGGCCCTTTCAGAAGCCGTGGACAACGACTTCGTGAAGGACGGCGACCTGGTTCTGCTGACGAGTTTCGGCGGCGGCTTTACATGGGCCTCCGCTTTGTTGCAATTTTAACCAAATACTTTCAAACGAACGTTTGCTGTCGATTTGCAGTCACGTCCGTATTGGTATATTGGGTTCGATCAACTGCTCATACAAGACCCAAAGAGGTGAGTGACGAATGAGTGATCTTCCCAAAGTGGCCCTGGTTACCGGTGGGTCCCGAGGCATCGGAAGGGCCGTGGTCGAAAGACTGGCCCAGGATGGCTTTGAAACGTGGTTCACCTACGTGAGCCGTCCCGAAGAAGCCGAAAAGGTCGTCGCCGAAATCGAGTCGGCCGGCGGCAAGGCACGCGCCTTCAAGCTGGACTCCGGCGACTCCGAAGCCGTTGCCTCTTTCTTCAAGGAGGGGATCAAGGGCAAGGCTGAGCTGGAAGTGCTGGTCAACAACGCGGGCATCACCCGCGACGGCCTGCTCATGCGCATGAAGGACGAGGACTGGGACCGCGTCATCCAGATCAACCTGACCGGCTGTTTCACCTTTCAGCGTGAAGCCGCCAAAATCATGAGCAAGCAACGGCACGGCCGCATCGTGAACATCACCAGCGTGGTGGGACAGATGGGCAATGCCGGACAGGCCAACTACTGCGCCGCCAAGGCGGGGCTCATCGGCCTGACCAAGTCTTCCGCACGCGAGCTTGCCGCGCGCAACGTGACGGTGAACGCCGTCGCACCCGGATTCATCCAGACCGACATGACGGCCGAACTGCCTGAGAAGGCGGTGGACGCCATGCTGTCCCAGATTCCGCTCAAGCGGCTGGGCGCACCCGAAGATATCGCAGCCGCCGTATCATTCCTCGCAGGCCCCAACGCCGGTTATGTTACCGGCCAGGTTCTCGCGGTGAACGGCGGCATGTACATGTAGCAAAGAACCATCAAACACACCCATCATTGGAGGGTAAAATGTCCGACGTTGCCAGCAAAGTCAAAGACATCATCGTGGATCAGCTGGGCGTAAGCGCAGACGAAGTCGTGGAAAACGCAGCTTTTGTCGAAGACCTCGGCGCCGACTCCCTGGACCTCACCGAGCTCATCATGGCTATGGAAGAGGAATTCGACCTGGAGATCGACGACGAGCAGGCGCAGAAGATCCTCAAGGTTCAGGATGCCATCGACTTCATTTCGAAGAACCAGTAGCATCCGCACCGATCTGAAACGGTTACCACAGGAGCGTCTTATCCCGGCCTGGGTATAAGACGCTCCCGTTGCTATTCGGAACCAACAAGCAACCGGAAGGCAGTCAATGAACAGGGTTGTCGTCACGGCGGTATCCGCCATCACTCCTCTCGGACACGACATTGAGACCAGCTGGGAGAACCTCCTTGCGGGGAAATCCGGCATAGGCCCCATCACCAGGTTCGACGCCGACGGCTTCGACGCCCGCATCGCGGGTGAAGTCAAGGACTTCGATCCCACCAAATACATCGACAAAAAACAGGCTCGCCGCATGGAGACGTTCACGCAGTACTCCGTGTGCGCGACCAAGATGCTCATGAATGACGCAGGCTGGAGCGTTCCCGAAGAGGAAGCGCACCGCACCGGCGTCATCATCGGCGTGGGGCTGGGCGGCCTCGCCACCATCGAGTCCATGCACTCCAAGCTGCTCAAGCGCGGCCCGTCCAAGATTTCCCCGTTCTTCATCCCCGTGCTCATCGCCAACATGGCCGCCGGACAGGTCTCCATCGAGGCTGGAGCGCAGGGCCCGAACATCTGCACCACCACCGCGTGCGCATCCGGCACTCATGCCATCAGCGCCGCGTACACCGACATCATGCTCGGCCGAGCCGATGCCATGATTTGCGGCGGTGCCGAATCCACCATCACGCCGCTTGGCATCTCGGGCTTCACCGCCATGAAGGCGCTGTCCACCCGCAACGATGACCCCGAAGCGGCCTCGCGTCCCTTCGACAGCGACCGCGACGGCTTCGTCATGGGCGAAGGCTGCGGCCTGATGCTGCTCGAATCGCTGGAGCACGCTCAGGCTCGCGGAGCCACCATCCTCGCAGAGGTTGTGGGCAGCGGCGCATCCGGTGACGCGTACCACATGACCGCTCCGCCGGAAAACGGCGAAGGCATGGCGCTTGCCATGAAGGCCGCCCTGCGTGAGGCCAAGGTCGAGCCGGAAGCCGTGGACAGCATCAACGCTCACGGCACCTCCACCAAGCTCAACGACCTTTGCGAAACCCGCGCCATCCGCTCGGTCTTTGGCGAGCACGCCGACAACATCGCCGTAACCGCCAACAAGAGCCAGGTCGGCCACCTGCTCGGTGCGGCTGGCGGTGTGGAAGGCGTGTTCAGCGTCAAGACCATCGCCGAGGGCATCATCCCCGGAATCGCCAACTATCAGACTCCCGACCCGGACTGCGACCTGAAGAACCTCGTCACCGACGGCTCCAGGAAGCAACAGGTCGAATACGTCCTTTCCAACTCCTTCGGCTTCGGCGGCACCAACGGCTGCGTGCTGTTCAAGCGTTACGAGGGATAACCAACGAGGTTCGCCGTAATGGAAGAACTGCTGATTCAAGATCCGGAAGTGGCCGCCGCCATCGCCGCCGAGGCGGACAGGCAGGTGAGCAAGCTGGAACTCATCGCGAGTGAAAACTTTGTTTCCACCGCGGTGCGTCAGGCGCAGGGGTCCATCATGACCCACAAGTACGCCGAAGGCTACCCGCACAAGCGCTACTACGGCGGCTGCGAATTCGTGGACATCGCCGAAGATATCGCCCGCGACCGCGCCAAGGCGCTTTTCGACTGCGACTACGTCAATGTACAGCCCCACTCCGGTTCCCAGGCCAACATGGCCGTCTACTTCGGCTACTGCAAGCCGGGCGACACGATTCTGACCATGGAGCTGTCCCACGGCGGACACCTGACCCACGGCGCATCGGTCAACTTCTCCGGCAAGCTGTATAACGTGGTCCACTACGGCGTGACCCGCGAGACCCAGACCATCGACTATGATCAGGTCGAAGCGCTGGCCAAGGAGCACCGCCCCGCCATGATCGTGGCTGGTGCCTCCGCCTATCCGCGCATCATCGACTTTGCCCGCTTCCGCGCCATCGCGGACGAGGTGGGCGCCAAGCTCATGGTGGACATGGCGCACATCGCGGGCCTTATTGCAGCGGGCGAGCACCCCAGCTGCATCCCGCACGCGCACATCACTACCACCACGACCCACAAGACTCTGCGCGGCCCGCGCGGCGGCATGATCCTCTCCACCGAGGACCAGAGCAAGACCCTAAACTCCCAGATCTTCCCGGGCATTCAGGGCGGTCCGCTCATGCACGTCATCGCGGCCAAGGCTGCCGCCTTTGGCGAGGCCCTGCGCGAAGGATTCGTGGAATACCAGAAACAAGTGGTCAAGAACGCCAAGGTTCTCGCCAACTCCCTTGAGGAGTCCGGCTTCGAGCTCGTTTCCGGCGGCACCGACAACCACCTGCTGATGATCGACCTGACCAACAAGGATATCACCGGCAAAGACGCAGAGCACGCTCTTGATCTGGCAGGCATCACTGCCAACAAGAACACCATCCCGTTCGAGACCCGCTCTCCGTTCGTCACTTCCGGCATTCGCCTCGGCACCCCCGCGCTCACTACCCGCGGCATGATCGAGGAAGACATGATCGTGGTCGCAGAAGCCATCACCGCTGCCATCGACAATTGGCAGAACGAGAAGGCTCTCGAAGAAATCGCCAACGAAGTTGAAGAGTTCGCCCGCGAATTCCCCCTCTTCGCCTGGTAACGCGATTCATACGACGCATTGAAAAGGCCTTCCCGCCATAGCGGGAAGGCCTTTTTTCGGGCTTGTGCCCGGTAATGTCTTATAGAACTTCGGCGCTTCCTGCCCTACTCACCCAGATACGCCTTTCTGATATCCGGATTGTCCAGCAGAGAGGCCGCATCGTCCTCCATGACCACCTTGCCCGTCTCAAGCACATAAGCGCGCTGAGAGGCCTGCAGGGCCAGATTCGCGTTCTGCTCGACCAAGAGTACGGTCACGCCTTCCTTATTGATGTCCTGCACGATGTCGAAGATCTGCTTGACGATCAGCGGTGCGAGCCCCATGGATGGCTCATCCAGCAACAGGAGCTTGGGACGGCTCATGAGGGCCCTGCCGATGGCCAGCATCTGCTGCTCGCCGCCGGAGAGCGTCCCACCAAGCTGCTTGCGACGCTCGCGCAACTTGGGAAAAAGCTCGTAAACATACTCCATGTCTTCCTTGATCTTGCGCTGATCCTTGCGAAAGAACGCGCCCATCTCAAGATTCTCCGTCACGGTAAGACGCGGGAAGATCCTGCGTCCCTCGGGCACCTGACAGAGCCCGCGCGGCGGCATATGGTCGGAATTGAGCCCGTTTATGCGCTCGCCACGGTAGAAGATATCCCCGGAGACGGCCTGCACCACGTTGCAGATCGTCATGAGCGTGGTACTCTTGCCCGCCCCGTTTGCGCCGATGATGGAGACGATCTCCCCCGGCATGACCTTGAGGGAAATGCCCTTGAGGGCCTCGATGTTGCCGTAGGCGGCAACCACGTCCTTGAGTTCGAGAATCGGTGTCTTGTCGTCCATGTTGGTCCCCTCTAATCCGAATCGTCAGAGCGCTTGCCCATTCGCTTGGCGGGCCACAGACCCTTGGGCCGCACGAGCATCATGCCGGTCATCACGCCGCCGAACACGAGCATCCGGTAGAGCTCGAACTCGCGGAACGCCTCGGGCAACGCCACCAGCGCGATGCAGCCGAGAATGACTCCCGGGATGGATCCCATGCCGCCCAGCACGACCATGGCGAGCACCATGGCGGATTCGAGAAAGGTAAAGGACTCGGGACTGACGAAACGCATTCGCGAAGCGAAGAAGGCTCCTGCGAACCCGGCAAAGGTCGCGCCCGAAGCATATGCCAACAGCTTGAGCAGGAAGGTGTTGACCCCCATCAGCTCCGCCGCGGTCTCATCCTCGCGGATGGCCTCCCACGCTCGTCCGATGCGCGAATAATTCAGGCGGTACACCGCCACGATGGTGAACAGGGTGATGCCGAGTATCACGTAGTAGTACAGGGAAAGGTCCCTGATCCAGAAATGTTGGATGCTGAAGCCATTGCTGAAATCGAACCAGTAATACCCCGGCCGCTCGATGCCGAGAATGCCGTTGGGGCCGTTGGTCAGCTCCATCCAGTTGTTCAGCAGCAGCCGCACGATCTCCCCGAAACCGAGGGTTACGATGGCAAGGTAGTCTCCGCGCATCCGCAGGGTGGGATAGCCGATGATGCAGCCGGCCACCGCGGCCAGCGCCGCCGCCACGGGCAGGCAGAGCCAGAAGGGAATGCCGAAATGCACCGAAAGCAGCGCGTAGGTATAGGCTCCAACGCCGTAAAACGCGATATAACCAAGGTCGAGCAGGCCGGCGAGGCCCACCACGATGTTCAGGCCCAGCCCGAGACAGATGTACACCAGCACGTTGATGGCGATATCATGCCCGTAGCGCCCGGTAAGCATAGGAAACACGAGCGCGAAGGCCAGCAGAGCGGTCATCCATATCCAGTTCGGCATGGCCTCGAAACCGGTGGTGACGCGTTCCTTGAGCGTCCCGGCGGAGCGGCCGACAAAATCGAAAACGCCCTTTTGCTGCAACTGGTAGAAGACGGCGATGATGAAGGCGGCAAGCGCCACGCGAATCCAGACGGTGAACGTCTTGCCGAACTCCAGCCCCTCCGGCTTGATGCCCAGAAGCGGCCACAGCAGCGCCAGAAACCAGAGCAGTCCGACGCCGAGGTATACCCAGATTTTCTTAGACACGCGTGTCGTCAACGTTCTCTCCCATGATGCCGGTCGGTCTGAAATACAACACGCCGATCAGAATGATGAAGGCGAACACATCTTTGTACTCGCTGGAAAGATAGCCAGCCGCGAATATCTCCACCATGCCGATGATCAGTCCGCCGATCATGGCGCCGGTGATGTTGCCGATTCCGCCAAGCACTGCCGCGGCAAAGGCCTTGATGCCCGGCACGAAGCCCATGTCGTAGCGCACGGAGCCGTAGTACAGGCCCACCATGATCCCGGCGGCGGCCGCAAGCCCCGCGCCGATGGCGAAGGTGGTGGAGATGATGCGGTTGGAGTTGATTCCAACGAGGCCGGACATGATCTTGTCCTGCGCGGTGGCGCGCATGGCCTTGCCAATCTTCGTTTTGAACACCAGCAGATTCAGGGCCACGAGCAGGAACACGGTCAGGCCGACGATGAGCACCTGCATGTAGGACACGCTGATCATGCCGATCTCGAAACCACCCTGCGTGATCTCGGTGGGATACGGCTTGTCGTAAACGCCCTGCGTGAGCATGAGGCCGTTCTGGAGAAATATGGACATGCCGAGCGCAGCAAGCAGCACACTCAAACGCGAAGCGTTTCTGAGCGGTTTGTAAGCCAGTTTTTCCACGGCCATGGCAAGGAGCGCGCAGTATCCCATGGTCAGCACCAGCGAAAGCGCCAGGCAGGTGTAGGGGTCGAGCCCCTGTGCCGCCAGCCATGAAATAAGAATTACGCCCATGTAGCCGCCCGCGGCGAAAAACTCGCCGTGCGCGAAGTTGATAAGCTGGATGATGCCGTACACCATCGTGTACCCGAGGGCGATGAGCGCGTACACGCCGCCGAGGGTAATGCCGTTGAGTAGCTGCTGGAGGAAATATTCCATTCGGTCTCGCCTGTAGAATCGGGAGCCGGGCCGCGACCCGGCTCCCCTTTGTGAATATGAGCTAGAACTTTTCGCCGGTCTGGGGGTCCCAGAAGTTGACGAACTCGCCGTCCCTGACGACCTGGATCACGTAGTTGGAACCGGAATCGCCGTTGGACTTGTAGTCGATGCGCTTGGAGGCGCCTTCGAAGGTCATGTCAAGAAGGGCCTGACGGACCTTGTCGGCATCCGCGGAACCGGCCTGCTTGACGGCCTTCAGGTAGGCCATGGCAGAGTCGTAGGCATAGGCGGAGTATGCGCCCGGGTCACCGTACTTGGGCTTGTAGGCGTCAAGGAAACGCTTGTAGGACTCGGATTCCTTGTCGGTATAACCGAAGGTCAGGTACACGCCGTTGGCGGCGTCCTTGGCGATTTCCATGAGCTGCGGGTGGTAGACCGCGTCCTGCGCAAGGATTTCGGCGTCAATACCCATGCGCTTGGCCTGGGTCAGCATGAGTGCGCCGGTGGCGGAGTTCTGCAGAGAGACGTAGAAGACATCAGGATTGGCGGCCTTGACCTTGGTCAGCACCGCGGAAAAGTCCTTGTCACCCTGGTTCACGTGATCGTGCGCCAGCACTTCGATTCCGTACTCGGGGCAGAGCTTTTCGAGGTTGTCGGCCAGCCCCTGCGAATAGGTGGTCTTGTCGTCCACGATGTAGACGTTGCCGGCCTTCAGGAAGTCGCGGATGAACGTGGCGGCGGCCTTGGACTGGTCATCGTCGCGGCCGCAGGTGCGGAACATGTACTTGAGCCCACGCTCGGTGACCTTTTCGGAGGTGGAGGCCGGAGTGAGCATCACGATGTTCTCTTCGGCCAGCGTTTCAGAGGCCGGGATGGTGGCGCTGGAGCAGTAGGCCCCGATGACGCCGGAAACTTCTTCATTGATGAGCTTGTTGGCTGCGGCGACGGCCTGACGCGGGTCGCATGCGGAGTCCTGCGAGGACAGGGTGATGTCGCTGAATCCGGGGATTCCACCCTCGCTCTTGACCACTTCGATGGCGGTCAGCGCGCCGTTCTTGATGTCGTTTCCGTCCGCGGCGTACGGGCCGGTCAGCGGGCTGATGGAGCCTATTTCCAGAACCTTGCCCTCTTCAGCGGTCTTTTCCTCCCCGCCGCCGCAACCGGCAAGCAGGACGACGGCCAGCATGGCCACGCACAGAAGCATCAAACGTTTCATAATCTCTCTCCCTTGACTTGAAGTTTCCCCTATTGGCCCAGATATGCTTCGATCACTTTGGGATCTTTCTGAATATCCTCGGGCGAACCCTCGGCGATCATGACCCCGTGATCGAGAACGACTATTTTGCGGCACACGCCCATGACGACCTTCATGTCGTGTTCCACCATGAGCACATTGATGCCCAGATCGGAAATGTGTCCGATGGAATCCATGAGGCTGCGGCTCTCAGAAGGGTTCAGTCCGGCCGCGGGCTCATCAAGAAGAATGGTCTTGGGCTCGGAGGCAAGCGCCCTTGCGATTTCCAGTCTGCGCTGATGGCCGTAAGGCATGTTGGAGGCGGCTTCGTCCCGGTAATCGGCAAGACCCATGAACTCCAGGGCCTTCATGGACTGCTCGCGAATCTTGCGCTCTTCCCGTTTCTGGGACGGAGATCGCAGCACCGCTCCGAACACTCCGGTCTTGGACCTGCTGTGCTGGGCGACCATGCAGTTCTCCAAAGCAGTCATCTGCGAAAACAATCGTATGTTCTGAAACGTCCGGGCGACCCCCATGGCAAGGACCTGATACGGTCGCAGGCCGGTGATGGTCCTGTCGTCATACGTGACTTTACCCTCGGACGCGCGATATACGCCGGTAATGACGTTGAACACCGTGGTTTTCCCGGCACCGTTGGGCCCGATCAACCCCATGACCTCGCCCTCGCCCAACGAGAAGTTCACATCGGTGAGAGCTTGCAGTCCTCCGAAACGGACACAGACATCGTGTAGAGTAAGATTCGCCATAATTACAGACTTGCATATTGAAAATCGTCAAAAATTTCAAGTCAAAAAACCTCTCACCTGCCGTGGTTGAGCGATTTTTTTCGTTTGCGTCAAGCCGCTATAATTTCGACAGCTTTTTATCCCCCTTTTTTTTAAAATTGTAAAGTCACTCCTTTTAGAGCTGTACAATCGCGACGGGAAACCATGCTTGCACAAAATATTATTCTCTCAAGCCACTTTTATAGAGAATAATCTCATTTCATTCTTTAAAACTTCACTTTCAATCAGCAACAATTGCTTTCATGCCATCCTCATGTTGCGCAGCCGCAGAATGCGATTTCCGTATAACGTATTACAGCTTGGCATTTGGAAAACGCCCCTTCCCCCGTTTTTGACGGCCACCATACCCTCTTTGCCGACTCAACTTCAGAAAGCTGCGATCAATCTTTGCAACTGTTTTTGCAACAAACAGCCCTGCGGTCCGGTTAATCCTGACGTGCACATGCAAAACTGTCGGGCATCACACGCCCACGTTTGTCCACCAAAAATGTCCCGGCTAGACTGAATTCTGCTACAGGAGTCCGTCAGCCAAGACCTACAGCCCTCAAATCCCGTCAGCGAGGTTGCAGCTTGAACGCGGGGCGTGCTGACCGCAAACCCCCAGCAGCTGCAACACCGCTGACAAGCCAGGGATTCCAAAGGGGGCCCGCCCCTTTGGTCCCCCCGAAGGGGCCGTCGGAGACATTTATTTCCCCACCAGTTGCAGGTTTCGGTCAGTCTGCCGACCTTCTTTTTTGCTTGCTGCAAATTGTCAAACCAAACGTAACGCCTTTGTGGTCAGTCGCCGCTCTCTGCGAGAGGGGCTATGAAGCGACCACTGCTGCGGATAAGACCTCGCACGGAGCTGCATGACCAGTCAAAAGAGCCTCTATG
>NZ_AQXE01000017.1 GCF_000375485.1 Desulfovibrio oxyclinae DSM 11498
CCCAACAGAGCATCGAATCCCGCCAACCAAGTACCGCAACAATGCCGATCGAGGCCTAGAGGCTCTTTTGGCCGGTCACGCAGGTCCGGGTGGTGTTTGTATCCACAAACGTTTCACCCGGAGCAGTGACCGCGCCATAGAGCCTCTCGCCGAGAGCGGCGGCGCCCCCCAAAAGCGCAGTTTTTGCCTTCTTTTTTCTGCGCAAGCAAAAAAGAAGGTCGGCCAACAGGCCGAAACCTGCAACTGATGCAAACAGCAATGCCTCCGGCGGGCCCTTCAGGCGGACCAAAGGGGCGGGCCCCCTTTGGAATCCCTGAGTTGTCAGCGGCGTTGCAGCTGCCGGGTTCATGCGACCGCACAATTCGCGTTCTGGCTGCAACCCCGCTGACGGGGATTTATGGTTCTGTGCGTTTTGGTCGAACAGCTTGGAACTGCTTAGGCTGCTATATCCCTCACCACTAAAAACCGCCGCCGGCATATACGCCAAGCCGCCTCCGCACCTTAGCTTTCGGAAAGCCAAGTGCGGCTTGGCAACACAAATGTTTTTGGGAGATTCTTAAGAACCCTTTTGCAAAAGGGTTCTTAAGCCCCCGGAGGGCCCTCGGAGAGCGGCCGGAGGCATCTCCACGGCAGCAATCTGGACCTTGCCAGCATGGAAAAGCTCGGGTAAGGGTCCGCGCATGACAAAACGATATGACGGACTGGCTCTGCTTTCCGGCGGGCTGGACTCGCTTCTGGCGATCAAGGTGCTTCAGGATCAGGGGCTCGACATTCTCGGGCTTCATTTTACGACGCCGTTTTTCGGCAAGCCGTGGTTGCAGGACGAGTGGCTCTCGGAATATGGCATTGAGTCAATCAATATTGATATATCCAAGGATTATGTGCGCATGATGGTTGACGGCCCGGCGCATGGGTTCGGCAAATGGCTGAATCCTTGTGTGGACTGCAAAATCATAATGTTGCGCAAGGCTGCCGCGCTGTTGGATGAGCATGGGGCAAAGTTCCTTGTTTCCGGCGAGGTGATCGGGCAGCGGCCAATGTCGCAGCGTCGCGATGCGCTTTCGACGATTCTCAATGAAGCCGGGGTTCAGGACCGGCTGCTGCGTCCGCTTTGTGCCAAGAGCATGAAGGAGACGGTGGTCGAGAAAGAAGGATTGGTGGACCGTGAGCGGCTGCTCGGATTCAAGGGGCGTTCGCGCAAGCCGCAGCTTGAGCTGGCGGAGCATTACGGGTTCACGAAGATTCCTTCGCCTGCCGGCGGTTGCGTTCTGGCGGAGTCCGAGTCTTCTGCTCGCTTCATTAGGTTGATGCAGGCAAAGGCTCTGCCGACTCCTGCGGATTTCCGGCTTTCCCAGACCGGGCGTCAGTGCTGGGCCGGTCCGTTGTGGCTGGCGATGGGGCGCAAAAAGGCTGACAATAATCGGCTGGAAAAGCTGGTGGGTGACGGGGACATCCTGTTGCGTACGGTGGGCTTTCCCGGACCGGTGGCCATTCTGCGGCCCACCGACGACGGGCACCCTTCTGCCGAAGACGTGCGGGATGCCGCGGCGTTCACCGCATCGTACTCCACCAAGGCCCGTAGACATTTTGAGGAGACCGGCGAGCCGGTGACCGTCAGTGCGGCATCCGGGGATCATGTGGAGGAACTTCGCGTGATTCCTTCGCGTGTGACCCCCCTTGGCTGGGCCGAGCCTTCACCGGACGAGGTCAAGCCATGGAAGGATGAGCGCAAGCAGGCCGAGGAAGCCCAATAACTGCCGAATCCGGTTGCCACAGGCGGCCGGTCATGGCATTTTCACAGCGATGACACTATATATTCTAGAATTCCTTCTGGCTGCCGCCATGCTCTGGTTCGGCGCCAACTGGATCGTGACTTCAGCTTCTCTCATTGCCCGCAAGTGGGGCATTTCCGAACTCGTGATCGGACTGACGGTCGTCGCCTTCGGCACATCGGCGCCGGAATTTCTGGTGACGCTGAACGCGGCGTTTCAGGGCGAGGAAGCCATTTCCCTGTCCAACGTGGTCGGATCGAACATATTCAACCTCGGCTTCATTCTTGGCATCATGGCCATGATCAAGCCGCTGACATCCAACAAGCGCATCGTCTACCGCGACGGCATGCTCCTTTTCCTGACCACGGTGGCGATCTACGCCGTATCCTTCACCGGCATGATGAGCCGTACGTTCGGTGCCGCCTTGGTAGCCCTGCTCGTGGGATATCTTGTGTATCTGGGTGTGCGCAAGGAGTCTCCGGGCGAAGACGAGCTGGACGAACTGCCTGAGCGCGCGGCCCAGTGGTACGACTACCCCCTGCTGCTCGGCGGCTTTCTTTCCATCGCCGTGGGCGGACACTTCATGGTCGAGGCTGCCACCGGCATTGCGCTGGCGCTGGGTGTCTCCACATGGGTGATCGGCGTTACGGTCGTGGCTGCGGGGACTTCGCTTCCCGAGATGGTCACCTGCCTCGCGGCCTCCGTGAAGGGCAAAAGCAACATGATGCTCGGCAACCTGATCGGCAGCGACTTCTTCAATTTTGCCGGTGTCCTGGGCCTTACCGCCCTGCTGCGACCGCTGGCGGTGTCGAACGAGGCGCAGTCTTCGCTTATGGTGCTGGTGGGCATGGTGGCTCTGGTGTTGGTGATGCTGCGCACGGGGTGGCGCATCAACCGTCGCGAGGGCGCACTTCTGGTGCTCATAAGTCTTGTGCGTTGGTATCAGGACTTCACAGCCTGACCCACAGCGGCGTCAGCACATATCGCAACAGTGCGGGTCCGGGAGCTTATTCCGGGCCCGCTTTTTCGTGATGGCGATGGATTCGCAGCAGCACGTTCTGCACCTCGACAAAGTAGTAAAGGGCGAAGATCGTACACGGGACCGAGACAAGGTCCCGGTTCAGGTGCAGGGATGCGAGATACAGAAGAAAGAAGGCGTACTTCAGGCGCAGGAAAACCCGAAGCCGAACACCTGTTCGATTGGCATAGACTACAAGGGCGATGAACACGAGGTAGAAGCTGGCGAACAGGACCATGCCCGGTCCCCATGCGCCGAAGTGATGGATCGCCGCAGCCGGGAGCAGAGCGACGCCCAGTTGGTCGGCCACGATATCCATGAGCGCGCCACCGGGGTGTACATGTCCCGTTCGCCGCGCAAGCGGACCGTCCATGCCGTCGCACAGGACGTACAAGGCCATGAGCGCCGTCGCCGTCCAGGCGTGTTCCGGCGAAAAGATGCAGGCTCCTAGCAGCGACACGACTCCGGCCAGCGTCACTTGATTCGGCTGCACGCCGTTTCTCGCCATCACTACGACGAGCGGTCCGAAGACCCTGTCGCGCAGGCTTTCGAAGGTGTGCCGCCAGGATTGCTCCTGCGGATTGAAGTAGTCCATTTTTTCCCCCTTACTAAATAAGAGGGGGGAGCGCAAAGTCTGGTGCGGGAATGTCGGAGGCGTTGTCGTGCAGGCGGCGCAGCCTCTTGAGCGCGCCTTCCATGAGGGTGCTCACTCCGGCGCGTACGAGGCTGTAATTATGGGCCATGTTGGTCTGCCCCATGGGCATGAGCGGGGTCTGTTCCAGCTGAAGACGGCGGCTCAGGAAGTCGAACGCATCCTCGCCGGAGCGGGGATCAAGCCGGGTCTTGCCCACCACGTACTGCTCGCCCGGAAAATGGGCGTCCGAGCCGATGGCCCAGCCGAGATTTCGGCCGCGCTGGGACATGGGCAGGTCCAGCGTCCAGCGCATCTTTTCCAGCGTACGGGGGAAGAGCGGCTTGGTGCAGCTGCGTTTCAGACGTCGGTCGAGATGCAGGGCCGAGCCGTTGTGCACTTCGATGTAATCCGCGTTGTTCAGCAGCAACTTGTAGGAGCGTCTGGAAAGGTTGCTGCCTGCGGCGGTCTTGCTGATGTGGAACGGATGCGGGATGACGCAAAGGCCGCCGGTGTTTCGGCGGATGGACTTCACGTCTCGTACGGACCAGCGGAAACTGGGTGTCTCGTCCAACGCGCGGCGCAGGTCGTCCTCGGTGCGGTAGAGAAAAATCACGTCGATGCCTTCCGAGGAAACGGATTCCACGCCGGGGATGATGTTCACCGGCAGCTGCGCCGTGCTGTCTGCAAGACGCTGGTAGGCTTCGAGGGGATTCTTGTAGGAATGCTCGGTGGAGGCCAGATGATCCAGCGGATGCGACTTCAGAAATTCCACGTGCCTGAGCATGCGCCGGGCCTTGGAGCTGCGCTTCAGGCCATGCACATTGGCGTGGAAATGAAGGTCGAACGTGGTCATTGTCTGTCCTCCCTCTCCGGACGGATCGGAGATGCACCGGTTGGGCTGCGGGACGTGTCCCGCGAGGCCGCTCTGCACCAGCAAAAAGCGGAAGTCAAGCCCTTTCGGGTCAGGGCATGAGCGGCGCTGTGGGCAGGCCCAGAGAAATATCCAGCCCGCACATGAGGTTGGCGTTGGCCAACGCCTGACCGGATGCTCCGCGACAAAGATTGTCGATGGCGGAAAGAATGATCAGGCGTCCGGTGCGAGGGTCGGTCACCAGCCCGATGTCGCAGAACATGGTCCCGCGCACGAACCGGGTTTCCGGGAATTTGCCTTCGGGCAGCACCCGCACGTACGGCTTGTCGGCATAAAAGCTTTCGTAGGCCTCGCGCACGGCTTCCATGGTCACGCCGTCCTTCAGGGAAGTATAGATGGTGGCGAGGATACCGCGATCGATGGGCAGCAGGTGGGTGTTGAAGGAGAGCACCATGTCCGTGCCCGCCAACAGCCCGGCCTCCTGTTCGATTTCCGGCGTGTGGCGATGCTTCGGCAGGCCGTAGGCGCGGAAGGAGTCGTGCACTTCACAGAAAAGGTTGGGCACCTTGGCGCCACGTCCTGCCCCGGATGCGCCGGATTTGGCGTCGATGATCACGCCGTCGGTCTCCACAAGTCCGTTCTTCAACGCCGGAGCCAGTCCGAGGACGGAAGCCGTGGGGTAGCAGCCGGGGTTGGCGATGAGGTTCGCCAGCGGGATGCGGTCCGCGTAGAGTTCGGGCAGACCGTAGACCGCCTGCTCCAGCAGCTCGGGGCGTGTGTGGGGAACATCGTACCACTGCTCGTAGGTACAGCGGTCGCGCAGGCGAAAGTCGGCCGAAAGGTCCACGACCTTGACGCCTTCTTCCAGCAGCACCGCGGCGATTTCCATGGCGGCCTTGTGCGGCACGGCCAGAAAAACCACGTCGCAGGACGTGGCCAGATCGCGCGGGTCCGGCTCCGTGACTTCGAGTTCGCCGGGGCCGAGCCCCTGAAGAAACGGATAGAGGTCGGACAGTTTTTTTCCGGCTTCTGCGCGCGATGTCACGCGCACCAGCTCCATGGAGGGGTGCGACGTCATGAGCCGCGCCAGCTCCATGCCTGCGTAACCGGTCACTCCGACGAGCCCGGCTGCGATGGTTCCCTTCATTCTACTCTCCCGCCTTGTTCACGTAGCTCATGCGCAGATTGTAGAGCAGGTCGCACAGCAATTTGCGCTCGGTATCGTCGAGCCCTTTCTCGAACTTATCCTGCAACATGGCAAGCACGTCGATGGTATGCCGTGCCAGATGCGGCTGAAACTCTGTCTTCCCGGTGCCGGGATCCGGAGCCTCGCCGAGCGCGACCATGGCTGAGGAACTCAGCGAATATATGAAAGTGGTAAAGCTCATCTCGGGCAGATTCATGCCCTTCATGGGGTTTTCCCTGCAGGTGTCAGCCATTCCCTTAACTCCTTGAGACGGTTCGTTAACGCGTTCAACAGCACAGAGGTAAGGCCTGACGCGGCGCGAGTCAACTCCGGCCTGTTCCGGCGAGCAGATAGTTCACGGTTTCGGCGATGATGCGGCAGCCTTTGGGGTTCGGGTGCCCGTCCCGGGAATCCTGCGGAAAGATACGGCTTCCCAGCCGTCGCGCCAGCGGTGCGGACAGGTCATGCATACGCAGCCCGGCATTCTCGCAGGCCTGCCGGATGCCGGACAGCATCCGGTTTTCTGCTTCTCCCAGTGCGCGAAGCGACTCCGGCGAACGCACATCCGCCTCGTGCATCCGCAGGAAGGCGAGATATTCCCGGCTCGGAATCAGGGCCACGTCCACTTCAACACCTCGCTCGGACGCGGTCTCGGCGATGTATCGAACGCTTTTTGCCACCAGTTCCAGCCCCGCAGACGTCGCAGGCGATTCCGGCGCCACCACGGCTCGGGCGAGGCCGTCGCTGAGGTAGAACCTTGAAGCCCTGAGTTCGTAGCGGTTGAACTCGGGCACGTTGCGGTCGGAAAGGGTTTCCAGAAGCTCGGCTGAGGTCGCTCCCGGACGGCTCTTCTTTTCCAAAGTATATGCACGGGCTGCCATCTCCTTGGAGAGCAGCGCCGAAGGCGTTATCCTTTCATACTCCGGTCGCCAGAAGCGTCTTGCCAGCGGATGTGCCGACCGCGAGGCGCAGAGAAAAGCCCTGCGAGCATCGCCGCTGTTCAGCGTGAGCACAAGGCGGGTAGGCTGCCTGTCAAGCTGGCGGTCGAGAACCATGGCGGCCTGCATTGGCCCCCAGCCGGGCAGCGCGGCGTTATAGACCTTTTTGGAAGTCATCCAGCCCAGCAGGGCGGGCCAGCACTGTTCGGCTCCCACTCCGGCGCCGTATGCCAAGGCACCGCCGAGCACGCACATATCCGCGCGCTCCATGGGGGAGCAGTTGCGAAACCCGTGTTCGTCGTGCCCGGCATGCCCGGGATTCCCGCGAACGATCAGCTCGGGATCAGCCAAGGTCCTCGGAGCAACCTGATATCGCCTTCCACCTTCGGAATCGGTCACCTTCGGGGCGACCATGCTTCCGATGCGTCTGAAGACGCCGAGCAATGAATTATTAAGCATTCCTTATTATCCTTACGATCATTTGAAGAACCCTTTCCTCCAATTCCCGTCGATCGTCAACCTGTATCGGATCAGGCAATCAATTCTCCACGTGCTCCTTTTCCCCATCCGGACAACTAGCAAACCACGTGCCTTTCACACCCCTTTTGTGGACCCCGAATTCCCGCCTAAAACCGTAGACAAACCCCAAAACCACGGCAGACTCGGCATCCCCCGCATTTGAACTTTTGCAACGGGATTTTCCCCTATCTTCACCTGTGGATTTTGGTCGAAAATATGTTTTCAGCCAGAGGCCCCTGTGCTAGAACGTTTTCTGTCGCCGCGAACGCGTCGGCCACCTCCACGGGCACCCCAGCCCTGTCGAAAGACCACCCTCTCGATCATCCCCGAAAAAAGTTTCTAAAGTTACTCTAAAAAAAGACAAGTAATTCCACGCTATTTCTTCTGTGCAGTCTGTGGAAAAATTTTCCACAACCTGCACATTATCTTCAGATCGCCAAAAACCGGCCCACAGACGGGATGTGGAAGAGTTTTCCGGCCAAGCCCCCTGTACAAAAACCACATCCTGAAGTATACATTTCAGCGATGGGCGCAGCCGCCCGCGACCCTTGATTTTTCACGCTGCACCCTCTGTCGTCTCCCACCGAGAGAGACCCGAAACCACAAGAAACAGCCCCCCAAGGACGGAAGTGATGACTCAGCCGCAAAGCGTATGGAACCATGTCAGAGGGTTCGAGAACTACAGCCTCTGCGACTGGCCCGGGCGTCCCTGTTCCGTCATTTTCCTCGGCGGCTGCAACCTGCGCTGCCCCACCTGCCATAACGGCACTCTGGCCTGGGACATGCGTTCGCTTCACGTCATGCCCGAGAAAGAGCTCAAGAGCTATCTGCGCAACCGCGCGGCCTGGCTTGACGGTATCACCATCACCGGCGGCGAACCCACCTGCGTGCCTGCGCTGGGCGAGCTTCTCTACGAGATTCGCAAGTTCAAGCTGCCCATCAAGATGGACTCCAACGGCATGCGCCCCGAGATCATCGAAGACGTGCTCTCTTTCGGTCTCGCCGATGTCTTTGCCGTGGACGTGAAAGGGCCGTACCACAAATACCCCGAGCTGACCGGCAACGCTGTTTCCGAAGTGGCCGCACGCGCCAACCTGGATAAAGTTTTCGCCATGGCGGAAGCCAACCCCGATGCCTTCTACTTCCGGCTCACAAAGGTTCCGGGGCTCACCGTCGAGGATATCGAGACCGCCCGAAGCTATCTGCCTTCGGGCTTTTCTCTGAAATTGCAGGATTACGTCGAACCGAGGAGGGAGAATGCCCAGCCAGATCATGAAACGAGACGGCCGGTTGGAAACGTGGTCTAACGACCGCATCGCCGAAGCCATCTTCAAGGCCCTGAAGGCCAGCGGAGTCAAGGACCCCCTGCTGGCAAAGCGTCTGGCCGGAAAGGTCGAGCAGAAGCTCTCCGACCGCGACATCCCCGAGCAGGAGCACGTCCAGAACATGGTCGAGCACGTGCTCATGGAGTCGCGCCAATATGACGTGGCCCGCAAGTACATCCTCTACCGGGAGAAACGTCGCGGCATCCGCTCCCAGAAGGAAGCCTTCCTCGACATCAAGGACGTCATTGACGACTACCTTGGAAAGGCCGACTGGCGCGTGTCCGAGAACGCCAACATGACGCACTCCTTTCAAGGCCTCATGCTGCACCTGTCCGGAACCGTGCAGGCACGCTACGCGCTTGAGAAGTATCCCGAGGAAATCAGACAGGCCCACGAACACGCCTATTTCCACATACACGATCTTTCCTTCGGCCTGGCCGGCTACTGCGCCGGCTGGAGCCTGCGCGACCTGCTGCTCGAAGGCTTCTCCCTTGAAGGTCGCGCATCCGCCGGCCCCGCCCGTCACTTCGACACCGCGCTGGGCCAGATGAACAATTTCCTCGGTACGCTGCAGAACGAATGGGCCGGTGCCCAGGCGTTCAACAACGTGGACACCTATCTTGCTCCCTTCATCCGTCACGACGGCCTGAGCTACGATCAGGTCCGTCAGGCCATGCAGAAGTTCGTGTTCAACCTGAACACCACTTCGCGCTGGGGTGGCCAGAGCCCGTTCACCAACCTGACCTTTGACCTTGTGCCGCCGAAGCACATCGCCAAGGAAGCCGTCATCATCGGCGGCGAACTGCAGGACACCGTCTACGACGACTACCGCGAAGAAATGCTGATGATAAACAAGGCATTCCTCGAAGTCATGTTCGACGGCGACTATCACGGCCGCATCTTCTCGTTCCCGATCCCCACCTACAACATCACCGAAGATTTCCCGTGGGATTCCGAGATCGGCGAACTGCTGCTGAAGCTCACCGCCAAGTACGGCGTTCCGTACTTCCAGAACTTCATCAACTCCGACCTCTCGCCGGAAGACGTGCGCTCCATGTGCTGCCGTCTTCAGATGGATCTGCGCGAACTGCGCAAGAAAACCGGCGGACTGTTCGGTGCCGGCGACCTTACCGGCTCCATCGGCGTGGTCACCCTGAACCTGCCCAAGCTGGCATACCTCGCCAACTCCGAGGACGACTTCCTCGACCTGATCACCGAGTACGCGGGCATGGCAAAGGAATCTCTTGAATACAAACGCAAGCTCATCACGGACAACCTGCAAAACGGCATGTTCCCGTGGTCCCAGCGCTACCTCAAGAACGGCTACAAGGGCCATTTCTCCACCATCGGCGTCATCGGCGGACACGAAGCCTGCCTGAACCTGCTCGGCAAGGGCATCAACACCGAGTCCGGAATTCGCCTTATGCGCCGCGCCCTGAATCACCTGCGCCGCCTGACTTCCGACTATCAGGAAGAAACCGGCAACCTCTACAACCTTGAAGCAACTCCGGGCGAAGGCACCAGCTACCGTCTGGCGAAGATCGACAAGTCGCTCTACGCCGACATCCAGACACAGGGCAACGGCACGCCGTACTACACCAACTCCACGGCGCTTCCGGTGGGCATCTCCGACGACGTCCTTTTCGCACTGGAGCATCAGGACCAGCTGCAGCCCCTGTACACCGGCGGGACAGTCTTCCACACCTACCTCGGCGAAGCCGTGGCGGACGTGGACTCGCTCAAGAAATTCATCGTCACCGCCTTTTCCAAGACCAAGATGCCGTACATCTCCATCACGCCGACCTTCTCGGTATGCAAGGAGCACGGCTACCTGCACGGCGAACACTTTGAATGCCCGCACTGCGGCGCCGAAGCGGAAGTCTACACGCGCATCGTCGGCTACTACCGCCCGGTTTCGCGCTGGAACAAGGGCAAACAGGCCGAGTACACCGACCGCATCGTCTTTTCCGAATGCGACTGCGCGTAGGTTCACCTCGGGAATGAGGATATGGGGAAGCCCCCGTCTCGGGCAGAGACGGGGGCTTTCTCTCGTTCAACGCCCTTTCTCCAAGGAACTTACTGCCACTTCAAGTACACCCACCAGCCTTAACGATGCCTCCTTGCATACTGTCGAGCGCCCCTCGCTTCTGCGACGGTCTTCCGAAGGCGCAGCTCATACCGACACATCCGCCACCGATATTCCCTTCATCTCCTTAACAAGAGTCCCTCCGCACATGCCACCTTCAGGGCTTTTCACGTTCCCTGAACGATCCATACTCCATACAAACATCTTGAGCTTCTGAAACGATTCAAAGAACAACAATCGGGGGATCCACATGGCAGCATTCACGTTTGGAGAACGACAAACGCACCCGGCGGGGCAGCGCCGGATGCGTTTACACTAGGGGGAGGAAGGACCGCTATGGAACGTATACGTTCGCATGCGGTGTCGGGAAGGTCTGTAAACGCGGCATGAAATGCCGCGCACTCGCCACGAGTCGGGCGGGAAAACGCGCCTAGCGCAGCTCGTTGATATTGAGCGTCCTGCGACAGTGAGGACAGGTAGCCGTGGTGGCTCCGCCTTCTCTGGCGAATGCCCAGAAAAGAAGCCGGCGCCGCGCGCCGCGGTTGATGTACTGAACGTGGACCGGGTTGCCGCAGGTGCAATATCTTTTCTGCATGACGTGCTCCTCGCTTGATGCCTCGTTGACGACCTGTTGACTTATTGTTTATCCAACGTCGGCACAAACGTCAATCTTAAATCAACAAAAAGCCAAACAATGTGTTTAAGCGACATTTTTCTCAGCATTTCAGCAAGTAGCGAACTCACCTCTCCAAAACCACGAGCAATCTTCATACAATTTCTGCGACACATTCAGCCCCCTTCGTCATCGATCTCTCACCGACAACTCCCGAAGGCGACTGACCATCTCCACACGAGCCACTTGCTTCCGTAACTATCATCCTTGTCTCCAGCCGGAACCACCACGACACCACAACAAAAAGTCCCCCGGGACAACTCCCGAGGGACATCTATTCTCTACCTTGACCGCGCCCACTGAGCACGTCAGCCGAGAAGACCTGCTGTAACTACATATATTCCCGCGCCACCCAGAGCACACGCCCGATGACGCGGACATTGTCCAGCTCCTCACCGGTGAGCTTGACCGGGGAATAATCCTTGTTGTCACTGTGAAGGACCAGCGTGCGGGGCAGACGCTCCACTCGCTTGACCATCACTGTGTCTTCCACGCCCACGGCATACAATCCACCCGCGAGGATTTCGGTCTTGTCCTGATCCAGCAGCACGAGATCGCCTTCCTTGAGCTCCGGCTCCATGGAGTTGCCCACGACTTCCATGAGCACCATCTTGCGCGGGTTGCCGCGGGAATGCAGCCAGTCGGCGCGAAAGGAGTAATACCCCTCAACCTGCCCTTCGGTCTCGAAGGAGCCGCCGCCGGCCGAGAGTCTGGCACGCACCTTGGGGATGCGCTCGAATGCTTCGTCATCCTCGCCCGTGGCGCTGCCGTCGCCGGTCTCAAGCCAGCGGGCATCCACATCGTACCGTATGGACAACGCCAGAACCCAGCGGGACGGGACCTGGTCCTTCTTCTTGGCCAGCGAGACCGCGGCACGTCCCACGTCGAGGGCGCGCGCGAGATCCGACTGGTTACGGATATCCGTGGCCTGTTTCAGCCGCTCGAAAAACGCTTCAAACTGTTTGCTCATTGCTTCGCCTTGTCAATGTGTTGCTAAGAAATAGTCAATCACAAATTGACAACCACGTCAATGCGTTTCTAGAGCAGTTCCTTGTAGTCCTTGGCGTCATTCTCAGCGTCCGCCAGCGACAGGCTCAGTTCCAGCCTGCCGAGGCTTACGTCATCGAGGCTGACCTGCACGGACTGGCCGATGTGGAAAGCACGCCCCGTACGTTCGCCCACAAGGCACTCGCGGTTCTTCCAGTAGGTATAGTAGTCGTCTTCGAGCGATGAGAGTCGCACCATGCCGTCCGCCATGACTTCCGGCAGCTCGACGCGGAATCCGTAATCCGTAATGCCCGAAATGAGTCCCTTGAAGGTCTGCCCCACCTTGTCCATGAGGAACAGGATGGAGGCTCGGCGGTCGATCTCGCGCTCGGCGTCCATGGCCGTGCGTTCACAACCGTTGATGAGCCCGGCGATTCGATCCAGCTTCTTGCGGCCCGGCAGTGCGTATTCCGGCGCGGCCCCGAGCTTGTGCTTCACGATGCGGTGCACCATGAGGTCGGCGTAGCGCCGGATAGGCGACGTGAAGTGGCAGTAACACTCGCTGGCAAGGCCGAAATGGCCGTCGTCGTCCGGAGAATACCCGGCCTGCATCATGGACCGAAGCAGCAGACGGCTCACGAGAAATTCGCGCTCGGTCCCGCGCACGTGCTGCAACAGTCCGGCGATGGCCTGCGGCGTCATCTCCTTGGGCTGCTGCACTTCCGGGTCGGTCTGTCCGATGAGCCGGAACAGGGCGCGCAGCTTGTCCTCGTCCGCAGGCGGGTGAACGCGGTACATGCACGGCATCTCCGCGTCGCGCAGGGTCCGGGCCACGGCCTCGTTGGCCGCGATCATGAATTCCTCGATGAGCATATGCGCGAACTGCCGCTCGGAAGGACGAATGGACGTGATGCGCCCGCTCTTGCCGAAGCGGATCTCCGGCTCCGGGATGTCCATGTCGATGCTGCCGCGATCCATGCGCCGCTTGCGCATTTTGCGTGCAAGCTGTTCAGCCTGCTCCAGCATGGGCCAGATGTCGCCGAGGCCGAGCCTTTCGCCCTCGTTGCCGTCCAAAGCGCGCTGCACACGGCCATAGGTCAGCCGGGCACGGCTCTTCATGACCGCGTTGAACAGTTCACCATTGCCGCGCACCTGGCCGTCCGGGCCGGTCTCCATGCGCACGGCCAGACACAGGCGATCCTCATCGGGGCGCAGGCTGCAGAGACCGTTGGAAAGCCGCTCCGGCAGCATGGGCTCAACGGACTGCGGGAAATAATAGGAGTTGCCGCGCTCAAGCGCCTCGCGATCCAGCGCGGATCCGGGACGTACGTAATGACTCACGTCGGCGATGGCCACCCAGAGCACCCAGCCGCCGTCCTTGCGTTCCACCGCCACGGCGTCGTCGAAGTCCTTGGCGTCCTCGCCGTCAATGGTCACCAGCGGCAGATGGCGCAGATCCGTCCGGCCCGCAAACTGGTCCTCGGCCGGTGCCTGCGGCAGATTCTCCGCCTCGTCGCGGACATCCGAAGGGAAACGGGTGCGGATGGTGTGGTTCGATTTGACCAGCGCCTCCTGCACCTTGAAATCCGTCTCCTGCCCGAGCTTGGAGATGAACGTGCCCTGCCAGAGAGTGGGGTCGATCTGCTCGCCGGGGTCGCAGATGGCCACATCCCCTTCCTGCAGTTCGAGGCCCTTCTCGTTGCGACACCATACGCCGAAGTTCAGCAGCGGATCGGTGGGGCGCACAAGCCATTCGTTGTCGCGCATGTGCTTGAAGACGCGCACCGGCAGGGTCTGGCGGCCGCGTTCGATGACTCGCACCACGCGCCCCTCATGGTTCTTGCGGGTGCGCTCGCGGATGATGTTCACGGCCACCTTGTCGCCGTGCCATGCCCCGTTGAGCTGCCTGCTGCCTATGAAAATATCCTTACGCCGCACGTCATCGGGGATGACGAAGCCGAAACCGCCGCGCTGCATCTGCAACGTGCCGGTGATGATGTTCATGGGGCCCGGAAGGCCGTACGCGCGACGGATGCGGATAAGCTTCCCCTGCCGCACCAGCGACTTGAGGATTTCCTTGACCCGCGCCTTGTCTTTTTTCTTGAGATTCAGGGCCCTGACGACTTCGGCCCTCGGCAGCGGTTTCTTGGCCCGCTTGAAAACCTTGAGGACGGTTTCCTCATTCAGTTCCGGAGTGGCTTTCCTCTTCTGTCCGGGGCGATGTTTCGCCATCGGCCTGCTCCCTCCCGCTTCTGCGGATGCTTTGCCATTGTTCATCCCACCACACCGGGAACGTGGCCCCGTGTTCGGTGAGCGACGGGCCGAAGCCGATGCGGAGGTCGAAGGTATAAAATTCCTCGGTGCACATTGGGCCGAGCTTCACTGCGTCCTTGGGCGTGCACAGCACCCCCTTGGCCCCCTTGCGGCGCATGGCCGCCAGTATTTCCACCACATCCGCCTTGGTGAAGGCGTGATGATCGGGAAAGGCCAGATGATCCACCGCGCGGTACCCAAGATACCGTTTGGCGGTCCGGTGCACCTGCTTGGGCTCCCCGACGCCCGACACGAGCAGATACGGCTCGCCCCCGAAGTCCGGCGCCGCTTCGCCGGTAATCACCTGCCGGAAGCCGACTGGCTCGATGCCGAACAGAAACACGGGACGACCAAGGGCTTCCAGACGGTACTTTGCCAGAGCCGAGACCTTATTGAAACTACCGGGTTCGGTTTTTATCAGAAATGCCGATGCGCGGGAGAGTGCGCTCACGGGTTCGCGCCACGGCCCGGCAGGGATGACCTTATTCCAGTGCTGGACCAGATCGGACGGCTTGAGCAGCACGAGATCGAAATCCCGGTGCACGGCCATGTGCTGAAACCCGTCGTCGAGCACAACCATGTCGGGGCGGTAGTGATCGAACAGCCATCGGCCGCCGCGACTGCGATTGGGGTCCACCACGATGTGCGCTTCGGGATGCTGCCGGGCGAGCATGAGCGGCTCGTCACCGGACTCCTCCACGAGGCTGCCGGGACCCACCTGAAACGGATAGGATGCGGGACGGCCGCGATATCCGCGCGTGAGCACCGATGGTTGCAGGCTTTGCTTTTCGGCCCAGCGCAGGAGCCAGTCCACCACCGGGGTCTTGCCGGAGCCGCCCCAGCCGATGTTGCCCACCGAGACCGTGGGGGACGGTGGAAGCCACTGCTTGATCATCCCGCGCCTGTATAGATTCTCGCGCGTTTCCATGATCCGGGCGTTGCACCAGGCCAGCGGCTTGAGCAACGGCCCGAATCGATATTGCAGTTCTTCCACGAATGTTGACATAGAAAAAAAGGGGGCCCGAAGGCCCCCGGATACTCGGGTTACTCGCGCTGTCCGAAGAACTGGAGCAGCATGAGGAAGAGGTTGATGAAGTCGAGATACAGCCTCAGGGCGCCCATGATGGATCCACGGCGTACGGCGGCTGCGTCGTTGGGCATGGTTTCTCCCATGGTCTTCAGCGACTGCGTGTCATAGGCGGTGAGGCCGAGGAACAGGATGACGCCGATGCCGGAGATGACGAAGCTCATGGCCGAGCTCTGCAGGAACATGTTGACCACCATGGCCAGCACCAGGCCGATGAGGCCCATGAACAGGAAGCTGCCCCAGCTGGTCAGGTCCTTCTTGGTCACCAGACCGTAGACGCTCATGGAACCGAACATGCCCGCGCAGATCAGGAAGGTCTGCGCCACGGACGCGCCGGTGTACACCAGCAGAATCGGCGTGATGGTGATGCCGTTGAGCCCTGCGTAGAGCAGGAACAGGCCGGTGGCGGTTCCCGGTGCCATTTTGGCCACGCGGGCGGACAGGTAGAAAACGATGCCCAGTTCGGCCACGATCATGACGATGTAGGGCACGGACAGCCCCGCCACGTTGCCGGTGGCCGGATCAACGGTGAAGAAAAGGGACAGAAGGGCCTGATTCTGCGTCAGCAGGAAGGCAATTCCGGCGGTGAGTGCCAGTCCGGCGCACATCCACCCGTAGACGCCCCGCATGAAGGTGTTGACGAGCTCACCCTGCGCGGCGCGGGTCTGCTGGACGTAGTTGTTGGGAGTCATTGTACTTCCTCCGTATACGTAGAATGCATGGTTTCCGGATTTCCCGTGGGCCCGAAGGGGCCGCAATGAGGACACAATCTAAACACGAAAACACCCTGAGGCAAGGGAAACCGTACGAAAAGTGCCCGACCCTGCGGCGTTATCGCCTCGACGAATCCACGAAGCGCTCGGCCTTGCGGCGGTTGACCTCTTCGGCCACGTGCACGTCCACCACGCTCTTGCCTATGGGTGCCAGCGATATTGCCGCCAGCTTCAGATGCTGCCAGCCGAAGGGGATGCCGATGATGGTCACGAAGCAGGCCAATGCCGAGGCCACGTGCCCCACAGCCAACCAGATTCCCGCCACGAGGAACCAGATCACGTTACCCACAAAGCCCACCGGACTTGTTCCGAGATCCTCGCGCCCGGTGAGGTCACGGCGATTCACGATGGTCTTGCCGAAGGGAAAGAACGAGAAGCCCGCGATGGTAAAGCAGGCGCGCCCCCACGGGATCCCTATTATGGAAATGAACATCAGCAGCCCGGCCAGCACCCAGCCGATGCCCATGACGATGCCGCCGAGAACAAACCAGATCAGATTCAGAATAAGACTCATGTGACTGTCCCTCTTTTTTCGTTTCTCTCTTCGTTTCCAGTCTCCAGCTTTACCCGAAGAACCGCCGGAGCAACAAGAAAAAAGGCCGGAACCACGGTTCCGGCCTCGTACGTATTATCAGGCGTCGGCTAGGACACGGCATCGAGCGAGTCGATATTGCGGCCTTCCCACGGTTCGTCACGGTCCTTGAAGTTCGGCTTGAGCAGCTTGAACAGCACGCCCTTCGGCCCGATCTCGGCAAACTCCCGCATACCGTCGCCCCACATGGCGTCGAGGGTCTGAATCCAAAGGACCGAGGAAGTCATCTGCTTCTTCATAATCTCGCGAATGACCTCGGGATCGCTTTCGGTGGAAGCGGTGGCGTTGTGATACACCGGAAACGCGGGGCTGTTCCATTGCAGGGTGTCCAGAAAACGCGCGAACTCGTCGGCGGCTTCCTGAATGAGCGGACTGTGGAACGCGCCGGATACCGGCAGGGGCACCGCACGACCCTTGATTTCCTTGATCATGCCCTGCGCAGCCTCAAGGGCCTCGGCTTCACCGGAGATAACGAACTGGGCCGGTGAGTTATAGTTGGCGATGCGAAGTTCCGCGCCGGTCTGCTCCACTGCGCGCTCCACTATGCCCTCTACATCCCCGATACGGGTCTTGAGCACGGCGGCCATGCCGTGGCCCGCCCCGCCGGATTCCGCCATGAGCTTTCCGCGAAGCGTCACGGCACGCACGGCATCCTCCGGGCTGAGCACGCCCGCAGCGGCGAGGGATGCGTATTCGCCGAGGCTGTGTCCTGCGGTGCAGGCGGGAGTCAGCTTGTCTTTCAGCGCCAGCCACAGGGAGATGTTGACCACGGTCAGCGCGGGCTGCAGGGCGCGGGTGTCGGACATGTCCGCGTCTTCGTCTTCCCAGTAGATAGTGCGCAGGGGCAGGCCGGATTCCTTTTCGGCAAGCTCCCACAGGGCCATGGCTTCGGGAACGGCCTCCGCCGCATCGCGGCCCATGCCTTTTTCCTGCGAGCCCTGACCGGGGAACAATATGGCGAGTGAACTCATTGAAGTCTCCTTTGATAAAGAAATAGGCGCGGCGTCGTTCTCGCGTCCCGCGTCCGACGGCGTCCATCCGCTTCATACACAAATATTTGGCTCATGCAATCCGTCAAACGTTCGTTTGCCGGAGGCTGCCATTCGGCACTTGCGATATACAGGCAGTGTGATACAGCTTTGCTTACGGGACAAGTCTCATCAACGGGGACCATCAATGAACTTCGCTGAACGATCGGGCGCGGAAAGAAACTGGGTCCGGCGGCACGAAGCCTTGAGCTACTGCCGCCTCGCCGACGGCCAAGCCGCCCGTATCCTGCTGATTCAGGCTCGGGCCGGACAGGGAAAGACCACCCTTGCCGAACAGCTTTCGCAGGAATTCGAAGGCCGCACCTGCTGGTGCGACTGCTCTCCGTCCGACGCCGACCATGTCGGCCTGTTGGAAAAACTCTGCCAATCTTTCACATCCATATCCGGTTTCGACGCTTCCACCGTGCTCGCCGCGGCGCGCTCCAGCCAGTCGGCGGTGGAATGCGTCATCGCAGTCAGCAAAGGGCTTCCCACTGCATTCCCGCCCAGCGGACCGCCCGTCCTAGCCGTCATAGACGATGCCCACCTGCTACAGGAGCATCCGGCAAGCCTCGCCGTGCTTCGCGCCTTCATCGACGCATCGCCGCAGCGCGTCACCTTTTGCATCCTGACGCGCACCACGCTGCTCCTCGATGACAGCCCGCTTTTCAGCTTTCACGAGACCATCAGCATTGACGATGACATTCTGGCGCTTACCGGCGCCGAGGTGGCCCAGATTCAGGAGCGCGTCTTCGGCAGAAAGCCGAGCAACGAGGAATGTGCGGCCATTCTCATCGCCACCGGCGGCTGGACCGCCGGCGTACTGCTGCTCGGCTCCGGGACCGTCCACCGCGGCAGCCGGATGGAGCATACACCGGCCGCGCTCGCTCAATATTTCGAAAAAACCTGCCTTGCCGACGCGGATCGTCAGGCGTGGCGTGAACTGATGTTCATGTCTCTGCCGGACGAATTCCCGGCGAGTTTCGCCGAAGACCTGAGCCTTGCCCGCGGCACGGCGCTGGCGGGACGACTGGCGCGTCGCAACCTTTTTGTCAGGCTCGCGGAACGGTGCGGATGGTTCGTATATCGCTTTCACCATCTCTTTCGCGACACACTACGGACCATGGCCCGGGACAACCTGACCCCGGAGGAATGCAATGCGTTCCTGACTGACGCGGCATGGCTCTTCGCATCGCGAGGTCTGCCGGAGCGGGCGGCGGTCTGCCTTGCTTCCGCCAAGAACTGGCCAGCCCTTGCCGATTTGTTTCGCCAATACGGCCTGAAACTGGTGAACGCCAACCATCTCGCCATCATCTCGCAGGTCTGCGCCCAGTGCCCAGATGAGGTCCGCAGCTCTCATCCCTGGCTCGAGCTCATGAGTGCTCGCGCCAGCATGAACGCTAATCCGGGACGCACTCGCGAACGCATCTGCAACGCCATGCGCCGCTTCAGGGCACAGGGCGACCGGACAGGGGAACTGATCGCCATCGCCATGATCATTCATTGCGATACTTTTTTTACCGGAATGCTGAGGCTCTGCGCGCAGCTTTTGTCGCGTGCCTGCACGCTATACGAGCACTCCATGGACACGCTTTCGGCATCGGAAGCGCTTTTCTGCGACTGCGCGCTGTTGCTGGGCTTCAACTACTGCGCGGTCGATAATTCGAAATGGCGGCTTTTCCACGAGCGCGCCATGGAGAACTCCCGCAAGCTCGGCATGGAGACACCGCCGCCGGAGATCAATAATGCGCGAGTCCTGCATCACACCCAGCTGGGGGACATCGACGCTTCACTGAGCCATCTGGATGCCCTATTCTCAGAACTGGAATCGCCCGCGCTGACGGACTCCGTCAAGATGACCCTGCACATCATGTACATGAACAGCGTGCTCATGAAAGGGGATTTCTGCGCCTACAGGAGCTGCAAGCAGGAAAGCGTGTCGCTGTACGAAGACATATTCAAGCAGACTCACCTCGGCGGCTTTCTCGAAATATGGGACGCCGACATGCTGTTCGCCACGGGCGACCTTGCCGGAGCGCTCGACCGGGCACAGGCTCTGCTGGAACACCCCGTTTACGGCAACATTCCACACATTTCATCGCAGGCGCATCAATACCTTGCCCTCATCCACGCCCTTTCCGACAGGAAGGAAAAGGCGCTGGCCAACGCCTTCAAGGCATGTTCGATCCGGGCATCCTGCGGCGGATGGTTCTTTCTCAGGCTGGCGCATACGGTTCTCGGCTCCACCCTCATCCTGTGCGGGGAGCACCACAGTGGACAACGCGTGCTGGGAAGATGCCTGCAAGCCTTCGCGAAGGCCGGCGGCTGTTACCTCGCCCCGCAGGCTTTGGCATACAAGGCCTGGTCACATCTGCAACAGGAAGACATCCCCGCAGCCATGCAGGACGTCGAATCAATGCTCGGCCAGATGGAGCGACAGAAAAACAGCCATTTCTTTTATCAGCCAAAAGCCATTATGGACAATTTGCTGCACTTGGCCGCGAAAAACGGCCCATACCGCCACACGGCAATGCAGATCGAGGAAGTGCGCCGTGTTGCCTTTGCCCCCCCCACGGTCCACGACATCCCGAGACTGGCCTCCACGGCGCGGAGCCATCTGGAGAACGACAGGCCGTGGCACGCCCACAGCATCTTCTCGGCCATGGCAGCCACGGCACGAGAGAACCCGGCATCACTGCCTACGCACGTACGCCAGACGCTCTATGATGGATTCTCTCGCTGGATCGACATGTTGCGAAGGCACGACAGGCCAAGGACCGCCCTTGCTGCCGCCCGGTTCGCACGCCGCATATTCCCCAGCGAGGGGCTTTTCATGCAGCACGAGTACCAGCTCAAACGTTCAGGCGCTCCATCGGCCTTTTCAGACAGAACCGGGCCGCCGAACTAGCTGCCCCCCTCGCGGACTTCGAGGCTTTTCAGCTTGCCGCGCATCCCGTTTTGCCGTCCCTTCCGCCAGTCCACCTTCATGGTGGCGTAAACCCTGTCGCTGTCCTCTTCCAGAACGGCGAAGCAGCGGGTGCAAAGGGACATAAGCTCCGCAATCTCCCCCTCTATGCACGTCCCCATGGAATTGGTTTCATAAGGAAGGCCGGATTGCTTCACGACCTCCAGCACCCGCCCCACATAGGTGCTGACGCTCCCGGTCTTGTCCATGGGAAAAATTGCAAGTTCAAGAATGGCGCTCATGATGCCTCCGTATGATTTTTTGCTTTTCAGCTTGAGGGCCGATTCGATCCGTATCGACGATGCAGGGATCATCATAACAGGCTCGGGACTGCCGCAAAAGCGCCCGCAGCCGCCCTGGTCTTTCACGCATTTTGACACTGAGCCTATTGTACGGGCTATTTCGCATCAGGCTCCTCCATAGCATCCCATCTTCGCAAATCTTTTTTCTACGGCCTATTGATTTTGTATTGAAAGGCAGTTACGTAGGTCGTTAACTAAAGTTTTCAGATGTTTATACGCTTTTTCTGAAAACGTATGGCTATAATGGCACGGACGTGAATACAGTGCCACTATGGGTGGATACAGGTAGAGTTGCGGACGACCACTTTTGTCCGGTTCGGACAAATTCGACGGGTCGTAATCTTGAACTCAATTGTACGGAGGTGTTCCATGAAAATTTCCGTAGGTCATGGCAAGAACGGTGCCGTGGAACGGTTGGAAAAGCGCGGCGTGGGTCGTCGCGACTTCATGAAGTTCTGCGGAACCGTGGCTGCTGTCATGGGTATGGGCCCGGCCTTCGCTCCGAAGGTCGCCGAGGCTCTGACCAACGACAAGCGCCCCAATGTCATCTGGCTGCACAACGCCGAGTGCACCGGCTGCTCCGAGTCCATTCTTCGGACGGTCGAACCCTACATTGACACCCTGATTCTGGATGTCATTTCTCTTAACTACCACGAGACCATTATGGCGGCCGCCGGCGATATGGCCGAAAAATGTCTCGAGGAAACCATGCACGATCCCAAGGGATACGTGGCTGTCGTCGAAGGCGGCATTCCCACCGCCGTCACCGGCTGGGAAGGCGAAGCCGGCGCTCACGGCAAGGTCTCCGGGCACACCATGCTCGCGACCACCAAGAAGGTCGTCAAGGGCGCCCAGGCAACCATCGCCTACGGTACCTGTGCCACCTACGGTGGCGTTCAGGCCGCTGCGCCGAACCCGACCCAGACCAAAGGCGTGGACAAAGTCATCCCCGACGCACCGGTCATCAATGTGCCCGGCTGTCCGCCGAACCCCTACAACCTGGTCGGCACCATCGTGCACTACCTCACCAAAGGCATCCCCGAGCTGGACGACGTTGGTCGCCCCTGGGCCTTCTTCGGCGAGTCCGTGCACGAGAACTGTCCCCGCATGGGTCACTTCGACTGGGGCGAGTTCGCCGAATCCTTCGGTTCCGAGGAAGCCCGCAAGGGTTGGTGCCTGCGCAAGGTCGGCTGCCGCGGTCCCGAGACCTACAACAACTGCCCGACCATCAAGTTCAACCAGATCAACTGGCCCGTTCAGGCCGGCCACCCCTGCATCGGCTGCTCGCAGCCGGACTTCTGGGACGGCGCCGATTGGGGCGGAATAAAGGATCTGTACGCTGATCTGACCGAATGGTAGTTGGGCACTGTTGCCCGGTTTCGTTAAGAGACAAATCTTCTTTTTAGGAGGTTGAAATATGTCCGGTTGCACTCCGAAAGGCGCCCCGGGTATGGCTCATGGTGAAAAGGTCATCGTTGACCCGGTAACCAGAATTGAGGGCCATCTCCGTGTGGAAGCCGTCGTAGACAATGGTAAAATCGTCGACGTCCGCAGCAGCTCGCAGCTGTTCCGCGGCCTCGAAATAATCCTCAAGGGCCGCGATCCTCGCGACGCCCAGCACTTCACCCAGCGTTCCTGCGGCGTCTGCACCTACGTGCACGCTCTGGGTTCCATCCGCTGCGTGGACAACGCCGTGGGCGTGGACAAGGTCCTGCCCCACAACGCCACCATCATCCGCAATCTCGTGCTGGCATCCCAGTTCATGCACGACCACATCGTGCACTTCTATCACCTGCACGCTCTGGACTTCGTCAACGTCGCCAACGTCCTGAACGCCGACGTGAACACCGCAGCGGAGATGGCCAACGCCAACTACAAGATGGTGAACAAGGACTCCTCCCGAGTCACCACTCCCGCAGATCTGCAGAAGGTCAAGGACACCATCAAGGGAATCATCGATTCCGGCCGCCTCGGCATCTTCAACAACGCCTACTTCCTGAAGCCCGGCGGACACCCCGCATACAAGCTGACCCCCGAGGTCGACCTGATCGGCACCGCCCACTATCTGGAAGCCCTGCACCTGCAGGTCAAGGCCGCGCGCATGATGGCCGTGTACGGCGCCAAGAACCCGCACACCCAGTTCACCGTCATGGGCGGCGTCACCTGCTACGAAGGTCTGCAGGAAGACACCATCCAGACCTTCCTCGACATCTACGAGGAAGTGAAGAACTTCGTGGTGGAATGCTACATTCCCGACCTGATCACCGTGGCCTCCTTCTACAAGGACTGGGCTTCCATCGGTGGAACCAGGAACTTCATGAGCTTCGGCGAATTCCCCGCACAGGGCGGCGAAGCGGATCTGGACTCCCGCTACGTCAAGCCGGGCGTCATCTACGACCGCAATCTCGGCAACGTCATGGATTTCGATCCGTCCAAGATCGAGGAGCACGTCAAGCACTCCTGGTACAAGGAAGACACTCCGAAGCATCCGTACGAAGGCGTCACCGATCCCATGTACACCAGCCTGGACGACCCGCAGCGCTACTCCTGGATGAAGGCTCCGCGCTACGAGGACAAGTCCGTGGAAGTGGGCCCGCTGGCCACCGCGCTGGTCAACTACGGCCTCGGTCATCCCGAATACGTGAAATACGTGGACTTCGTTCTCGGCGCTCTCGGCGTCGGCGCCGAAGCCCTGTACTCCACCCTGGGCCGCACCGCAGCCCGCGGCATCGAATGCCTCATCATCACCCTCAAGACCGCTGAATGGGTCGAGGACCTCAAGGCAAACGTGGCCGCCGGCAAGCTGGACATCTGCAAGGACTGGGAAATGCCCGCGGAAGCGGAAGGCGTCGGCTTCGTCAACGCCCCGCGCGGCGGCCTCTCCCACTGGATCAAGATCAAAGACAAGAAGATCGACAACTTCCAGCTCGTGGTTCCCTCCACCTGGAACATCGGTCCTCGTTGCGACAACGATCTGCCCGGTCCGCTGGAAGAAGCACTCATGGACAACACCCCCATCGCCGATCCCGAGCGTCCGGTCGAAATCCTTCGCACCGTACACTCCTATGACCCCTGTATCGCCTGCGGCGTGCACGTCATCGACAACAAGACCGGCAACGTGGCCAAGTTCCGCGTCCTGTAGGAACAAGGCTCCAAGCGAAAGACACGGGGACCCGAAGGTTGACCTTCGGGTCCCCTTCTTCTAGAGCGTGACAATGACGAATGAACAAAAGCGCATTCTGGTTCTGGGCGTGGGCAACATCCTCTATACCGACGAGGGTTTCGGCGTCCGCGTGGCCGAGGAACTGGAACAGAAATACGAGTTTTCCGGCAACGTGGAGATTCTGGACGGCGGCACGCTGGGCACCAAGCTCATGGGACCCATCATGGAAGCCGACCATCTGATCATCACGGACATTGTGCTCAACGAAGGGCAGCCGGGCGATCTGCATCGGCTTCTGGGCACTGAACTTTCCAAAAGCGTGGCCTTCAAGAACTCCATGCACCAAACGGACTTGCTCGACGTGCTCGCCCATTGTAAGCTGATAGGGCAGGTGCCGGACGAAGTGGTCCTTCTTGGCGTGGAGCCTAAGGATTATGAAACCATGTCCACCGAGATTTCCGGCACGCTGGCCGCGAAACTGCCCGAGGTAGTTGAAGCGGTTCTCAAGGAAATCACCGCCGCGGGTGCCACGTATACCCCCCGCTCGGCGGACAACCCCTCATCGGAGAAGGTCTATGTGCCTCGCAGTTCCAGCTGAGATCCTGTCCATCGAAGATCAGGTGGCCACCTGCCGAGTCGGCGAAGGTGACGCCACCATTCAGGCCTCCATCATGCTTCTCGACGAAGAAGTGGAGCTTGGCGACTACATAATTGTTCACGCGGGCTTTGCCCTGCGCAAACTCGACTATGAAGAGGCGCAGGAAACCCTGCGCATTCTCAGGGACATGCTCAAGCTCGCCGACGAGCACGGCGTCGAGCAGGACATGCTGTAGCCGCAATCAAGAAAACAGACAAAAGGCCGCTTCCCAAGGAAGCGGCCTTTTTTTGTGCGAAACGACACGATAGAAGATTTGAGACTACCCTCTACCTCCGTATACCGCGTCAATTTCGTTGAAAATCGCCTCCACCCTTTCCTGCTGCCCGATGCTCATGCTGCCGCCTGCCCGCGCTGCGAACAGGTCGTCGAGCTCAGTCTGCAACTTGTGAATCCGACGTGCCTGACAGCTCGTGATGGGCATCTCCGGAACCGGAGCCGGTACGTGCGAATCAGGCTCGAAAAGGGCGCAATCATGCTCAATCATACTCCTTCCTCCGTTCCTTGACGTTTCGCACTCTACTGAGCAACACCCATGCCACCATCGACACCACAGAAGTAACAAGCTGAAATCAAGACACAAAAAAGCGAGGCCGCCGGAAAAACCGACGGCCTCGCGCTTATTGGTGACGGAAAACCGTCCCGGTTAGTTCACGTGGCACTGGCCACAGGCAACCGGTCCGACCTTCTTTTCGGTATGGCAGTCGATGCACATCTGGTGGTACGCCTCACGAAGCGGGGTTTCCCCTTCGCCTGCGTCCTCGTAGTGACAGTCGGCGCAGCCCATCTCGGGATCGCCCGGGATGAATTCGCCTTCCTCGACGCCTTCATGGTGACACGGGGTGCAGTCGTATATTTCGGCCATCTCGTTGTGCTCGTCGTGGTTGAACACGGCGGCCGGGCGCTTGTTTTCGGTAAACGCCGGGTTGCTCAGTTCCACGATGTCCTCCTGACCCATGGCGGGCAGGAAGAACACCAACACGAGCACGGCTGCAAGCAATGCGGGTACGATCTTATTCATGGCGCTCCTCCTTATTCCTCGACAGCCTTGGTCTTGACCATGTTGGCGTAGATGATGTCGCCGATGAACTTCAGCTCCATGCCGAGGTCGTATCCGTGAATGATGTCTTCAAGACCGCCGTGGCAGTTGTGGCACGGGGCGATGCAGATATCGGCGCCCTGTTCCTTGGCGCCCTTGAGCTGCTCGGCCTTGGCCTTGTTGCCCTTGACGCGGACGTTCTTGAACGGAGGACCGCAGTTGATGACGCCGCCGCCAGCCGCACAGCAGAAGTTGTGCTCCTGATTGGGCGTCATTTCGATGACCTCTTCCGCAATCTCGTGAACCACGTAGCGCAGTTCTTCCATCAGACCGCGGCCGCGGATGATGTTGCAGGGGTCCTGAATGGTCACGGGGCCAGGGATCTTGCGGGCCATCTTGATCTTGCCGGAGCGCAGCAGCTCTGCGTAGAACTCGACGGCATGGACCACTTCAACCGGGTAGTCGGCCCAGCCGAGCCAACGGTTGCCCTGGTCGTACACGGAGCGGAAGGCGTGACCGCATTCGCCCATGACGATGCGTTTGACTTTGAGCTTCTGCGCACACTCGAAGTGGTCGCGCTTCAGACGGCCCATCATTTCGAAGTCGCCGGTGAACATGGCCATGTCGGAGTTGTCCCAGCCGTGCAGGGTCGGCATGGTCCAGTCAACACCGGCTTCATGCATGATGGCGGCGGCCTGATAGATCAGGTGCGTGCGGAACTTGGGCTCGGGTCCGATGACCGAGTACATGATGTCCGCGCCATCCTTGTCCAGCGGGATGCGCAGGTCCGGGAACTCGTCGCGGGCCTCTTCTTCCTGCCAGAGCAGGGAGTCCACCCATTCATCGTCCTTGACCCACATCTGGTTCATGGTGGCGGAATGGGAATGCGCGGTGTCCTGAATGTACTGCGGCGTCACGCCCAGCTTATGGCAGATGCGGCGCACGGTTGACATGATGTACGCGGTGTCGATGCCCAGCGGACAGTAGTGCACGCAGCGGCGGCACAGGTTGCATTCGGTGTAGGCGATCTGCGCGGCGCGGTAGATAAAGTCCGCATCGACCTTGCCCTTCTTGTCGATCATCTCGGTCATGGTCTGCACGACCTTGCCCACAGGAGAGTAGGTCGGGTCGCCGTCATGGGAGACATAGAAGTGGCAGGCCTTGGCACACAGGCCGCAGCGCACGCAGGTTTCGTGATAGACCTTCAGCTTGGCGCCGGTCTCGCCTTCAAGCACGGCCTGAATGGTCTTCTGTATCTTTTCGGGCGTAAGCTTACCGGCTCCGGTCTGCAGCCCGATGTCCTCGATTTTTCTGTCGAAAACTGGTTTCTTCATGTCGCTATTTCTCCTTTCCCTCTACCAGTCCTTGCAGTGGCGGACGCCCTGGAACTCGGAGCCGATGTAGGCGCGAGAGTACCAGGAAACCAGCATGTGGCTCAGACGGCTAAAGGGGATGAGGGCCAGCCAGGCAATGCCCGTGACCACGTGCAGCACGATCATGACCTCGTAATTGAAGATCTGATGGTAGGCCAGGAAGCCGGTCACGAACGGAGCGACGACCACGCCGAGTACCCACCAGTCCTTGGCCTCGGTGACGAAGGCCACTTCGGGAACGCTCAGACGACGCCATGCGTAGAAAGCGCCGCAGAGGATCACCAGGACGGTCATGATGTCTGCCACAGTGTTGGGCAGTGCCGGAATGCTGACGCCGAACCACTCTTCCCAGAGGATGACGTGGGCCGACAGGAAGATGGGAACCAGCACCAGACAGATATGGAAGATGAAGGTCACCACGGTGACGGCGGGATTCTCGCGCCAACCGAGGGTACCGAACGGAGTCAGCCAGTGCGCGATGGAGCGCAGGGCGAACTTCGGCTTCACATAGTGAATGGAGGTCTGATCCTTCTTTCGGGCAAGGCTCCAGAGGCTTGTAAGCTTCCAGATGGAGCCGAGGATGAACACACCCCAGCCGAACCAGGCAAGGGGACCGGTCACGAATTCGTATATTTCGTTGAACATGGTGGCTATGCCTCCTTGCGGAAGTCGCCCACGGTCGCGACGATGCGCTCGTAAGCTCCGTTGCGAATGCCCTTGACCAGTACCTTGTCGCCCTCGGGGCTGAACACGGGGTCGAAGACCATGTCGAAGTCTTCGCTGTAGGGCTTGCCGTCCAGCACGATGTTGTAGCGCCCGCCCTTCTTGACCTTGGCGGCCACGGCGGACCCGTCGGGGCTGAACACCGGCTTCCATGCCATGTCGTAGTCACCGGACCAGGTGGTACCGTCAACGATGACGTTGTACCCGCTGTCGCGGTTGTGACCCAGCGCCGCGGCGCGGCGTCCGTCATGGCTCAAGGAGAGATCCACCACCGCACCGAAGGTGCAATCCCAGGGCTTTGCGTCGCGACATACGGTGAACTTGCCGAAGTCGGTGGCGCAAATGGCCCACAGGGCGGATCCGTCCGGGCTGAACTGCTGCTGCCAGAGCTGGGAGAAACGAGGCTCCCAGATGATCTCGGCGTTGCGGGCCATGCCCCAGCGTCCGCTCACGCGCACGGGGGCCACGACGCTCTTGTCCGCCGGGTTGAAGCAGGGTTCCCAGACGCAGGCGAAGTCCTTGCTCCAGAACTTGCCGTCCACCGCGATGGTGTAGTCGTAAAGAGTCTTTCGGGTCTGACAGGCCACGCTTCCGGCATCCGCGCTGAACACCGGGGTGTAGACGTTCATTGCGCGAAGGTCCCAGAGCTTTCCGTCCACGGCCAGAGAGAATATACCCTCCTGAAAGCCGAAGATGTCGGCCGGCCCCATGGACTCCGCCTGAACGGCAGCGGCCGAACGCGTTCCACAAGCGCTCAGCTTGTACTGGTTCGCGTTCTCAAAAAGTTGATCCCAAGGTTTCCCGTCGACGATCATCCCGTACTTCATGTCCTGCTGTACGGCCACGGCAAGCTTGCCGCCGCCGAACTGCATGTCCCACAAAAACCCGTAGGTTTCTTCCCACGGTTTCCCGTCAACGGCCACGGTCCACTCCATGTCCAGAGAGACCAGCGCGGCCAAGCTGCCGTCGGGGGTGAATTTGGGACAGATCGCCTTTTCGAACCTGTTTTCCAGCACTTCGCCGTTGACGACGAAGCTGAACTCGGCATCATCCGTACAGGCCACGCACGCGACGGTTTCACCGTCGGGACTGGCGTGCCACTCTTCGGTCCAGCGAACGTCTTCGCTGATTTCCGAGAGGTTCTGCACGGTTTTCTTGCCGGGCTCCCAATTCCAGCCGTTAGTATCAGTCATATGCTCCTCCAGGCCCGGCTACCGGGCCAATTTTCCTCACCTCATCAGCTCGACCGGGACAGTCGAGCCGAACAGCCCGTGAAACTCTTAGAAAAAGAGCAATTTTCACAAGCTCTCACCTCATCTTTCAACCTTACGGCCAAATACCACGGCCAGTCCATCGTGGCAAACCACTTTGTGAACATCTGCCCGTAATACTCAAAAAGCCAATTAATCAATAATTTCAATGCATAAATATAATCCACCCAAAACACACCCTATTCACCTATGGGCGGTTCCGAAAAACTTGTTGATCAATCAATCAGTCCTCGCATTTTGTCAAGACCGCATAGTGCTCGGCCCAGTTTCAAGACCCGACTTTACAAAGGACGGAGGTACAGACATGGTTCAATAATGGTACGCATATTCATATGGTGACCATTATTATATGAAATGCGCCCTCTTCTTTTATCGAAACCTAAACACTGCCCGTGAAACAGGGAGGCCCGGATGCCATATGTAAACATTCGGATAACGCGCGAAGGCGCCACTGCGGAACAAAAGCAACAGCTCATGGACGGCGTGACAGCCCTGCTCAGGGACGTACTGGGCAAGAATCCCGAGACCACCTTCGTGATCATCGATGAAGTGGATACCGACAACTGGGGAATAGCCGGAGAATCTGTCACCAATCGCCGGAAGCGTGGTCGCTGATGCATGGCAAACAAAAGACGGCGCCCCCTGAGGGACGCCGTCTTCCATGAGCAGACAGTATGCTTCGCCTAGTCCAGCATGCCGCGCTCTTCCAGAAACTGCATGAGCCGCGTGGCCTCGGCTGCCCCCATAGTGCCGCCAAGCGCCGTGGCAACAGCTATGGTCTCAAGGAACTCATCCAACGTGGCCCCCTGCTCGATGGCGTTGTCCGCCTGATACAGGATGCAGGCGCGGCAGCCTTTTATCATCGCGGCGCAGAGCGCCATGAGCCGCTTGTGCTTTGCGCCGATGCTCCCTCCGGCATACGCTTCCGCAGCAATTGCGTCATACGCCTGCGCAAACTCGGGCATGCGTTCGCGATACTGTGCCCAACTCGCTCCGATGCTTTCCTTCAGTTCAACCTGACTCTCGCTCATATTCGTTTCTCCTTGTTTTCAGCACCATGCCGCGTGGCAAAACATTAGACAAACGAATTGATTTTATGCGACCCATAAACATGCTTGATACTTCGCGCGCCACCAGCCTGCCCATTGATCTTCTGAGGACCTTCGTCGCCGCTGTGGACTGCGGCAGCTTCACCCGTGCCGCACATACGGTGCACCGGACCCAGGCCGCAGTCAGCATGCAGATGGCCCGTCTGGAGGATGAAGTAGGGACGCTGTTGTTTCGACGTGCAGGCCGAGGCGTGACCCTGACGCTGGAAGGGGAAACGCTTGTCGAATACGCGCGCAGGTTGCTTTCATTGCACGACGAAGCGCTCTCGGCCGTCACCGCGCCGGAAATGGAGGGACGTGTCCGCCTTGGTGCCCCGGAGGACTATGCGTCGTGGTTTCTTCCGCAGATGCTCGCAGCCTTCCACGAAACTCATCCGCTCGTGCGCGTGGAGGTTTTCTGCGGCACAAGCCAGTCGCTGAACCTTCGCTTTCAGCGGGGAGAGCTGGACCTGACCATACTCAGTCACGCCGCGGATCCGCTGGACGACCAAACCGCCGAGGTGATTCATCGCGAACCCATCGTGTGGGTCACGGGCCTGAGCGGCAACGCGCATGAACGCGAACCGCTCCCGCTGGCGGTCTTTCATGATGGGTGCACTTATCGCCGCTGGGCCGTGGAGGGATGTGAGCGCATGGGCCGCGACTATCGGATAGCGTTTGTGAGCCCCAGCCTGACAGGCGTGCTTTCGGCCGTGAAGGCGGGCCTCGGCGTGGCCCCGGTGGGGCGCAGCACGGTGGACGGCGAGTTGCGGCTGCTTGGAGAATCCGAAGGGTTCCCGGCCCTGCCGAGCTCTACGGTTTGCCTGCACCGACATCCCGGAGCGCATGGCGAAATCGTCGAAGGGCTGGCGCGGTTCATCCGCCGAAAGCTGGTCTAGCTGCTCCCGACCTTGGGATCGAGGGTGATCCGCACGTCAGCCACAACGGCCCGCTCTGGGCCAACAAGCACGGGATTGAACTCGGCCTCCAGCACTTCCGGCAGGTCCACGGCCAGCCGCGACATGGTCAGAATCACCTCTTCCAGCTTGTCAAAGTTGGCATACGGGCCACCGTCGATGCCCTTGAGCAGCAGGTAGGACCGGATTTCGCGCACGATCTCGAACGCGTCCTGCTTCGACAGCGGAGCCAGCCGCAGGGCCACGTCCTTGACGATCTCCACATATACACCACCCAGCCCAAACATTAGCAGTGGCCCGAACTGGTCGTCGCGCTTGAACCCCACGATGACCTCGCGTGACCCGGCCGGGGCCATCTCCTGAACGAGACAGCCCGCGATGTAGGCGTCCGGGCGCATACGTGTGGCCCGAGAGGTGATGTCGGAGAACGCCTCGGCCACGGCCTCGGCATTTTTCAGCCCCACGGCCACGCCGTCCACGTCGGTTTTATGCGATATCTGCGGCGAGGCGATTTTGAGCGCCACGGGATAGCCTATGGCATCCGCGCCGCGTACGGCCTCTTCCGATGAACGGGCAAGCAGGGTTCCCGGGACGTCCAGTCCATAGGCCGAAGCCACCTCCTGCGCCCGGAACTCCACCACTTCGCGCTCACCTCGCGCCGCGGACTCGCGCAGGACTTTCCGCGCCCGCTCCACGTCGCGGTAAGCATCCAGATACTCTGGTTGCGGACGATGACGTCGCACGGCGTGGGAATGCATGGCGTAAATGCTCTCCACCGCGGCCGCCGGGAAATCGTAGCAGGGGATTCCCGCTTCACGCAGGATTTTTCGCCCGGCACCGACGCGCCTGCCGCCGATGAAACTGGCAAAGACAGGCTTGCCGCATCGTTCTGCGGTTCGGGCCACGGCTTTGGCGGTATCCTCAATGCCCACGGCGGCTGTGGGGGTCAGCATCACCAGCAGGCTGTGCACCGTCGGGTCCTCGGCCACCACCTCCATGGTCGCCGCATACCGTTCGGCGTCCGCGTCCCCAATGATGTCCACGGGGTTGTTGAACGCCGCGTATCCCGGCAGAAATTCCTGCAGCCGCATGACGGTGCGCGGCGTGAGGGACGGCACGGACAGTCCGTGCAGCACCGCATCGTCCGCCGCGAGGATGCCCGGCCCGCCCGAGTTGGTCACGATGCCCACGTTGGGCCCCTTGGGCAGCGGCTGTTCGGAAAAAGCGAGAGCGAGGTTGAACAGCGACTCCACGTCGCGCACGCGAATGACCCCGGCCTTGCGAAAGGCGGTCCCGTACGCACTGTCCGACCCGGCGATGGCTCCGGTGTGCGAACTGGCGGCCTTGGCCCCGGCTGCGGTGGAACCGGACTTGATCATGATCACCGGTTTGTTGCGCGTGACGGTTTCGGCCCGAAGCAGAAAATCCTTTCCGTTCTCCACGTTCTCCACATAGCCCAGAATGACATCCGTCTCAGGGTCCGAGTCGAGGTAGCGGAGCATGTCCGCTTCATCCATGAGGGCCTTGTTGCCGAGGCTCACGAACTTGGAGAACCCGATGCCCGCACCGCGCGCCCAGTCGAGAATGGCCACGCACAGCGCGCCCGACTGGGAAAAGAAGGCGATGTTGCCCGGCAGCGGCTGGCCCGCGGCGAACGACGCATTGACCCCCGCAGGAGAGTTGATCATGCCGAGGCAGTTCGGCCCGAGCAGGGCCATGTCCGCATCACGGCAGATTCCGGCCAGCTCCTGTTCCAGATCGTACCCTTTATGACCGACTTCCTTGAATCCCGCAGTGATGACGATAACCGACCGGCAACCGATCGATGCCAGCTCCCGGGCCGTGTCGATCACGAAGCGTCGCGGCACGGCGACCACGGCGAGGTCCACGCCTCGCGGCAGGTGCTCCACGCTCGTCACGGCCTCCACGCCCATGATGTCCCCGCCTTTGGGGTTCACGGGCAGCAGCTTTCCGCGAAATCCTGCGGAGAGCATGTTTTCCATCACCGTATGCCCGACCTTGCCGGGTGTGGAGGATGCGCCGACCACGGCCACGGTCTCGGGATTGAAGAACGGTTCCAGACTGGGTTTTGCCATCAACGTCCCCCGCTTGCGCCGGGCTCGGCGTTTTGCTCTTCATCGAGAATCTGCTGCGCTGCGGCCGCACCGGCCCGGGACGCGGCCTCCGCGTCGCCCGCCTCGTCATGCGCCACGTGCACGGTTACCTTGCGGTGGGCGAATTGCAGCCCCGCATCTTCGAACTTCTTGCGCAGCTTGGCCAGCACGGCCTTTCGCACCGAGAACTGACCGCCCGGCTTGGTGGTGAACTTGATGCGCATGAGCATCCCCACTTCATCGATGCGCTTGACGCCCTGCGACTTGATCTTGCTCAGAAGCACGCTGTCGAATTCCGGAATCTCGCGGATCTCCTTGTCGATCTTCTTGACGATCTTCTTGACCTGCCCGATGTCGGTATCGAACGGCACGTGGTATTCCAGCTTCATTATGGAATAATCCCGGGTCATGTTCTTCACCTGAGAAATGTTGCCGAAGGGGATGGTGTAGACCATGCCCAGATGATGGCGCAACTGCATGGAGCGAATCGAGATGCGTTCCACCGTGCCCTTCGCGCTGCCCACCTCAAGATAGTCGCCCACGCGGATGGCGTCGTCCAGCAGGAAGAAGATACCGGAGACGATATCCTTGACCAGCGTTTGCGAACCAAAGCCGATGGCGATGCCGAAGATGCTTGCTCCCGCCAGCAGCGGCCCGATGTCCACCCCGATGGACGAAAGCACGATCAGCGCAACCACGACCACCAGCGCGGCGAAGATGAACCGCTTGAGCAGATGCAGCAGGGTGGAGAGTCTGTCGCCGCCATGTCCGCCCTCACCTTCCGCCTCTTCGGCCTCTTCCTCGTCGGGTTGGATGCGACGCTCGATGGCCGCACTCACGAAGAGCCAGAAGATGTAGGCAAGCACCAAGGTCACCATGACGTTGAGGAGCGCGCGTGCCGTGGCCTCGCCCAGCGGAAGGTTCACGTCGTAGAGCGAGAGCAGCCAAAAAAAGAGCGCGGCCGCGATGCCGATGCGGAAACCGCCGGACAGGATCGCCCGCACCCTTGCAATACGCACCGGGTCATCATGCTCCCCGGCCATGTCGGTGGCATAGCTCACCAGCCGCTGGGCCATCCAGTTGAAAATCAGGAACAGCGGCACGCACAGCATGGCGGCCAGACCGTTCCATGCCTGCCCCGCGCCGAAAAGGATCAGCCCCAGCACCCAGACCACCCAGAACAGCAGCAGGTAGCTCACCGCCGCCAGATGCCAGATGCCCGCGAAAACCTCCTGAAGCCCGCCGCTACCGCGACTGCGCATATACTCTGCCACGGGTTGTCGGTTCTTAATGATGAGGACGCAGAGCAGGAGCGTGAGCAGCAGTCCCACCCCGGCCAGCGTCAGCAGGTGCAGCGCCTCGGAGTCACTGTCGAGCCGCAGCAGGCCGCATGCGAGCAGACTCGCGGCCACCAGCAGGCCGAATCGTTCGGCCCATTTGTACATGTACTGTGCCGCATGGTCGGGAATGGGCAGAAAGCGCAGCGCCGGGGCGCGCGGGGCAAGGATAAACCGCGCTGCGGCATTGGAGAGTCCCCAGAGGATCATGGCCGCAAGCCAGGTGATGACCACCGGCTTGGCGCCGGAGTATTCGCCCACGAAAAGAAGGTAGAGTATGAACACCGCCGCCGAAAGCAGCGCGATGCACATGACGTCGAGCAGGGCCCTGAGGAAGAGCCTGCCCAGCTTGGTCAACGCGGTCGGATTCTCCGGTACCGAAGCCAGCCGGACTCGCAGGACCCCGGTGCGGCGCCGCAGCATCCACGCGGCAAGTGCATACATGGCGGTGAGGAGCGCGACCCCGGCCAGGGACGCTTCCGGAGGCACGCTCCTGTCCAGCCCGAAAACCCGTTGATACGCCTCGGGCATGGCCCTCGGCGCGCTTCCGGCACCTTCAAAAAGGTAGATGAACCGATTTCTGACAAAGTCACCCGCACGGTGCAACCTGTCGATGAAACTACTGATCCTGTTGCCGCCGGTTTTGGCCGTTCCGAGAGCCGGCTCGGTTTCCCTTCTTTCCAGTTCCGCGACAAGCAGCTTACGCAGCTGATCGTCAGTCATGCCCGCCAGCATTGCCTTGAGCTCCGCCGGGGAGGCGTTTTCGGCGATATGCACTGCCTCCCCTCCCCCCCTGTCACCGCTCTTCTGCAACAAGTTCATGGCGGAAGCTGTGGGAGAAGCCGCAGCCATTCCCGCAAGCGTCGCCACCAGACAAAGAGAAACAAGAAAGCGAAGGAACATGGATGCCTACCGGGTTGAACAGTATTGGTTTCCCAACAATTGGTAGCACGCGGCGCACGACTGGGCAAGACAACCACATGAAAATGAAAAAGAACCGCTCCCGCTTGCGCAAGGGCTTGCCTTTCCGGCCGGGACGGGTCATTTTCCGGAACATGAATCCGAAGAACATGTCCCTGATCATTCTCGCGGGCGGGCTCGGTTCCCGGATGGGCGGCGTGCGAAAGGCCTTTCTGGAAGTCGGCGGCAGACGCATCATCGAAAGGCTTCTGGATGAACTGTCCCCGGCTTTCGGCGAGACCGTGGTCTCATGCCGGGCCCCGGAGGACTTCGCGAACTACTCGGTCCGCACGGCTCCGGACCGCTTCGAGGCGCGCAGCTCGCTGACCGGCATCCACGCGGGGCTCAGCGTCTGCGCTTTCGAGCACGCCTTTGTCTGCGCCTGCGATGCGCCTTTCGTGCGGCAGGGGCTGGCGGTCAGGCTGGCCGAACAGGGAGAGGAAACCGATGACGTGGTCATCCCGCTCAAGGAGGACGGCTACCGCGAGCCGCTGTGCGCCGTCTATTCCCGACGCTGTGTCCGCCCCGTTGCCGAACAGCTCGACCGGGGAGAGTACAAGATCATAGGTTTCTTCGGTCAGGTGCAGGTGCGCGAAGTGCCGGTGTCCCTGTTGCGCCCCGGCGATCCGGATCTGCTCTCCTTCGTGAACGTCAACACGCCCGAAGAACTGGAACGCTGGCGGGCAGCCGCCGAAGCGCTCTGATCACAGGCCAAACCAGTCGGCGATGAGTGCGGCCAGCCCGTCCGCGTCGTCAAGGCCGAAGACCGGCACGCCCGGGTCCACCTCGGTATCCGTGACAAAGGCCAGCAGCCTGCGTTCCCACGCGGTTTCCGGATCGCACAACGGCTGGGCGTGGGCCTCGGCCCGAAAAACCTCCACCTTGGGCATATCCGAATTGAAAAACCCTTCGGTGACCACGATGTCCCGATCCGCGAAAAAGGTTTTCGCCAACTGATCCAGCGACATTTCCGAAGCGGTTTCCTTGATGACGGCCAGACGGTTGGGCGACGAGATCACCACGGTTTCGGCCCCTGCCTCGCGGTGACGCCACGTGTCCTTTCCCTCGCGGTCGATGTCGAAGCCGTGGGTGTCGTGCTTGACGGTTCCAACGCTCAGGCCGCGCGCTTTCAGGGCCGGTATCAGCTTTTCCAGCAGCGTGGTCTTGCCGGACTTCTTCTTGCCCACCATGCAGACGACAGGGGTGCTCATCGGAACTTTCCTCCGGTGCAAGAGCTCGGTGAATAGGTCGCCCCTTTTGCGGGACGGCGGTGATCACGTATACGTGAAAGCGTCGATGAAAATCAACGGGAGCCGCAAACATGATCGATTCCTACCATTACGACATCACGGAATACAGCGCAGGCGGATTCGGCGTCAAACCCATCCGGTCCATTCGCGAAGTACCTCTGACCATACGCATCAACGGCCGCGAGGCAGTGACCCTGCTGTGCACGGCCAAATATCCCAAGGAACTGGCGGTGGGCTTTCTCAAGTCCGACGCCTTCCTGCAAAGCCCGGAACAGATCACGGCGCTTGAAGTTGAAGAGGACGACGAGCGCATCGTGGTGGATGTGGAAGTATGCCACGATCCGTGGAAAAACCGTACGGTGGAGCGCTCCATCACCTCCGGCTGCGGCAAGGGTACCAACTTCGGACGCAACGTCTCCACCATCTCCCGGCGGCGCATCGGCGGGGACGTGCGGGTGACCCCGCAACAGATCCTAAGCCTCGTGGACGAGCTGCACCGGCGCTCCACGCTCTATGGCGCAACGCGCGGCTGCCACAACTCCTCCCTGTGCACTCCCGAAGAGATGCTGCTGTTCCGTGAGGACATCGGCAGGCACAACGCCATTGACATGATCTGCGGGCAATGCTTTCTGAAGGATATGAGCGTTGACGACAAGATGGTCGTCAGCACGGGCCGGGTCGCCTCCGAGATTCTGCTCAAGGTGCTTCGGATGGGCGTGCCCGTGCTGGTGTCCACCGCCGTGGCCACGCGCTTTTCCGTGGAACTGGCCCGCAAGACCGGCATCACCCTCATCGGCAACGTGAAGGACGATTCCTTCTGGGTCTACAACGATCCCGGACGACTTATCAGGGAGTGATCATGCTGAAAAACGCGACGCGCACGCAGGCGCTCGAAGCCTTGCTGGAACGGGTTGTTCCCGCGTCGCCCGAGTCTTTGTCCCCGCACCGCGCCGTGGGCCGCGTCCTCGCCGAAGACGCCCACGCCGCGCGACCGGTGCCGGATTCCCCTCGCTCCTCCCGCGACGGGTATGCGCTGGACTCGTCGGAAACCGTCGGCGCAACCCCGCAAAATCCCGCAGAATTGCAAATCTCCGGCGTTTCCGCGCCCGATGCTCCCGTGGCCGTGCTTCAGGAGGGACATGCCATGCGCATCCTCACGGGGGGGCCACTGGCGGTAGGCGCGGACGCCGTGCTCATGGACGAGGAAGCGCAAGTGACCGAAAACACCCTGGCCGTTACCGCCGAAACGGAAGCGGGACAGTATGTTTTTCCGGCCGGGCACGATCTTCCGCAAGGGCACCCCGTCGGTTTGCGGGGCGAGACCGTGACGCCGGCCATGGCTGCGGTAATGACGCGCTCCTTCGTACCGTCGGTGACCGCGCATCCGCCGCCGCGCGTGGCAATCTACGCACTCGGCGACGAGCTGGTGCGCGCCGACCAGACACCGGGGGCGGGAGCCTTTCGCTCCGACAACCTCATCCTCGCCTCCGAGCTGCTGCGACGCGCCGGGGCCGAGATTCGCACGGCGGACACGGTCCGCGATACCCCGCGTGACATGCGCAGGACCCACGCCGGATTCCATGACGCCCAGCTGGTGATCACCATGGGCGGAACCGGCCGCGGCGACCGCGACCTCGCACGGAAATCCGCCAGGGAAGCGGGCTTCGAAATCCTCGTGGACCGCCTCGCACTCAGGCCGGGCAGGACGATGTTCGCGGCAACGCGGGCGGACTGTCTGCTGCTGGGCTTTCCCGGCCCGCCCCACGCCGTCTCCCCCCTGCTGCACGCCTTCGCGCTTCCTCTGGTGCGAGCCCTTTCCGGGCGACCGGTATCCGGCGAAAGAAAAGCCGAGCTGCTCCAGCCGCTACACGTTCGCAAAGGCTCCGAGTGGCTGGCCCCATGCACATTGGAGATGCAGGACAACCGTCTCTGCGCCCGCCCCCTTCCCGAAGGTCTCCCACCGCTTGCAGAAATCGCTCGCCTTGACACCTATCTCGCCGTTCCCGGCGGGGCCGAGTTAAGAAAAAATGAAATTATAACGGTTCTTCCCGGTCCCGAATTCTCCTGATTTCACCTGCACAACCAGCTGGAACCTTACATGTTCCTTACAGCATTATGCCCGTTTGGGCATAATATTGTACATTTTTGGCAACGGATAAATAACCGCTCTAACATGACTTTCGTTAGGTTTTGTGTCAGACCATGAGCAAGAGAAAAGTCGTTGGCAACCGCCATAGTGGCACCTAGTGTTTTACCGAATGATAAAAATGCTAGAGCATGGAGAAAAATGATGAGCGACATACAGAAGCAGTTCGACGCCTCCTTTGCCGACAGAGCGGCCACCATACGCAACCGCGAGCACATCCCCGCGGTACTTGTTGACATGCTCGAAGCCGTTACCGAACTTCAGGCCGAGGCGGCCAGAAACGTCAGCATCGCTCTTCCCGATCCTTCGACCCTGCCCAGCGAGGAACAGAACCTCATGGGCAAGCCGTTGCTGCCTCGCGATGAGTTTCCGCACGACGCTGCCAATGCAGCCGAACTTTTCCGCAAGCTCCTGCCTGTACTGTGCCGGGACGAAAGCCCCATGGCCGAGGCAGCCGGGGTTCTTGAAAAAGCCCTTGATGAAGGTGAACTGGACCTTGAAGAAGCGTTCTGCGCATTCCATCGCGATGACGAAGAATATTTTATGAAATGGGCTGAGCGTACCGGGGATGCCCCCCGCGCCCTGCCGTTTCTCGTCAAGGCCGCACTGGAGCCGAGCCTGCGCGCCGTTGCCGAAGGGCTGTCCAAGCACACCGGAACCAGAAATTCCGCACGGATGCATGGCACGTGTCCCATCTGTGGCAGCATGCCCCTCATTTCCCGGCTGAACGGCAAGGAAGGGTTCCGTTTCGCCACCTGCTCCCATTGTCTGCACGAATACCGCGTGCGCCGCATCGCCTGCCTGCTGTGCGACGAGGATGCCCACGACAAGCTCTCGTTCTTCACCGCCAAGGAGGAGCCGGGATACCGCGTGGAAGTCTGCAAGACCTGCGGCAACTACTCCAAGACCATCGATTTTCGCGAAATGGACCGCAAGTCCCTGCCCGTCCTCGATGATCTTGATTCCATGACGCTGGATTTCGTGGCCCGTGAAAACGGGTACCAGCGCGCAACCCTTTCGGCGTGGGGATTCTAAAGTGCAGAGCGGCGCGGCAAAGGAATCGGTAAGCTACACGGGCTCGGCGCATGGCGCGCGCCCACTGACCAGCGTGGACAGGCTGCTCTCCACCGAGGACGCGGCCCGTGAATATCTGCTGTCCTTCTGCTGGCCCGACGGCGATCCGTACTGTCCGCGCTGCGGCCACCGAAAGGTCTATTCCCTCTCGGCGGGAAAGCGCATGCGCTGTGCCGCCTGCAAGTATACCTTCCAGCACTTCAGCGGACGCTGGATCAACAACGGTGCCCTGAGCTGTTCGGACTGGCTCGCACTCATCCGACTCTTCGAACGCGAGGCCACGGTGCATGAGATCACCGAGGCCCTCGGCCTGAGCTACAATACCGTATACAAGGCACTCACCGCGCTGCGCTTCTCCGTTCTGGCCCACGCCATCGACGCCAACCAGCTTCTCGGCCCCGAAACCGGGCTGGACGGCTACCTCAAGGGCAACCGCCTCACCGGCGGGCCCAAGGACATGCGCATGGATACGATCCCGGTTTACGGCATCATCCAGCGCGGCAGCATGGCCTTCATCGATCTGGTGCCGGGCTTTCAGGCAGAAACCGTCTTTCATTTCCACATGAACTTCCACCTGAGCATGGTCCGCTCCGGCAACCTCGTCTACACTGACCGTTACAAGGACTATGACGGGCTCATCTTCTGCGGCAACGACACCCTTCCGTACCACGTCATCCGCAAGCAGAAGAAGCGGCCCATGCTGGACGAATCCGACAGTGAGTTCTGGAAGTTCGCACGCAAGAGACTGCGCCGCTTCCGGGGCATTTCCTGCCAGCGCTTCCCGCTCTACCTCAAGGAATTGGAGTTCCGTTTCAACAACCGGGGCCGCCCGATATTTGAAACGCTGGCGAGCTACCTCTGCGCCGTTGTGCAGGAGCGTGGTCAAGAAGCCTCCCTTTGATTCCCTTCTTCCCCTGTTCCATTATGCGTATCAAGGAAAACCGTAGAGGTACGCATCATGAACAACCGACCCAACCGCAAGCGTGGCATTCGCCGTGAAACCGCCGCCCCCTTCGGGGGACTCGGCTTCGATCTGGCGTGCGTCCGCGAAGCGGCCCGGTGCATGACCGTTCGCGTCACTCCACTCCCGAAAGGGAACGCGTCGATCTGCCCGGACGCTTCTCGGCCCGTCGTCAGGCCGCACGGTTTCGCCCTGCTCACGGTCCTCGGCCGCGAGATCAGGGGCCGGTGAACAACCACCAAGTCAAGGAGGAAGGATGAACGTCAATCGAAGAAGGTTCCTCAAGCTCTCCGCTACGGCGGCGGCAATGACCGCCTTCGGAGGCCTGGGCTGCCGCCACACCGCTCTCGCGGTGGACCGCGCGACCATGCTCAAGCCCGAGTGGACCAAGCAAACCACCACCATCTGCTGCTACTGTGCCGTCGGATGCGGCCTGGTCGTCAACACGTCCCTGGAAACCAAAAAGGCGGTCAACGTCGAGGGCGACCCCGACCATCCCGTCAACCAGGGAGCGCTCTGCGCCAAGGGCGCGTCCATCTACCAGCTCAACGACAACCCCCGTCGTCCCGAAGGGCCGCTGTACCGCGCCCCCTTCTCCAAGGAATTCAAGCAGGTCTCCTGGGAATGGGCGCTTGAGAAAATCGCCCACCGAGTCAAGGACACCCGCGACAAGACCTTCGCCTTCAAGAACGACAAGGGCGAAACGGTCAACCGCACCGAAGGCATCGCGTCCCTCGGCTCCGCGGCGCTCGACAACGAGGAGTGCTGGGCTTTCCAGACCATGCTCCGCAGCCTCGGCCTGGTGTACATAGAGCACCAGGCGCGTATCTGACACAGCGCGACTGTTGCGGCTCTGGCAGAGTCGTTCGGACGCGGCGCGATGACCAATCACTGGGTAGACATCAAGAACAGTGATTGCATTCTGATCATGGGCAGTAACGCTGCCGAAAACCACCCCATTTCTTTCAAGTGGGTCACCAAGGCCCAGAAAAAGGGTGCCAAGCTCATCCATGTGGACCCCCGCTTCACCAGGACCTCGGCCAAGGCCGACCTCTGGGCGGGAATCCGTTCCGGCTCCGACATCGCCGTACTCGGCGGCATGATCAAGTACATCCTCGACAACGAGCTGTACTTCAAGGAGTACGTGTCCAACTACACCAACGCGAGCTTCATCGTCGGCGAGGACTTCTCCTTCGAGGACGGAATCTTCGCAGGGTACGATCCCGAAACCAACAGCTACGACAAGTCCAAGTGGGGCTTTGAGCTGGACGCCAACGGCGTGCCCAAGCAGGACCACACCCTGAAGCATCCCCGCTGCGTACTTCAGCTCATGAAGAAGCACTACGAGCGGTACAACATCGAGAACGCCTCCAGCATGTCCGGTCTCTCCAAGGCCGAACTGGAAGAGCTCTACTCGGCGTTTGCCGCCACCGGTGCCAAGGACAAGGCCGGAACCATCATGTACGCCATGGGCTGGACCCAGCACACGGTCGGCGTGCAGAATATCCGCGCCATGGCCATGGTCCAGCTGCTGCTGGGCAACATCGGCGTGGCTGGCGGCGGCGTGAACGCACTGCGCGGTGAATCCAACGTGCAGGGTTCCACCGACCACTGCCTGCTTTACCACATCCTGCCTGGCTACCTGAAGACGCCCAAGTCCTTCCAGCCCACGCTGGCGGATTACGACAAGGCGTACACCCCGGTATCCAACGACCCGAAATCCGCCAACTGGTGGAGCAACTATCCCAAGTACTCGGCCAGCCTGCTCAAGTCCATGTGGATGGACGACACACCGGCCAAGGCATACGAGTACCTGCCCAAGCTCGACACAGGTGCCGCCAGCGAATACGCATGGCTGACCCTGTTCGACAAGATGTCCACCGGCAAGTTCAAGGGCCTGTTCGCGTGGGGCATGAACCCCGCCTGTTCCGGCGCCAACGCCAACAAGAACCGCGAAGCCCTCGCCAATCTTGACTGGCTGGTTAACGTGAACATCTTCCCCAACGAAACCGGTTGGTTCTGGGAAGGCCCGGACATGAATCCCGAAACGATCAAGACCGAAGTCTTCTTCCTGCCCTGCGCAGTTTCCATCGAGAAGGAAGGCTCCGTCACCAACTCGGGACGCTGGATGCAGTGGCGCTACAAGGGTCCGGAACCCAGAAAGGGAACCAAGCCCGACGGCGACATCATGTACGAACTGATGAAGGAAGTGCAGCACCTGTACGAAAAGGACGGCGGCGTCTATCCCGAGCCCATCACCAAGCTGAGCTGGGACGGCATTGCCACCGACGGCGTGTTCGACCCGCACAAGACCGCCAAGCTCATCAACGGGCACTTCACCCGCGACGTGACCGTGAAGGGCAAGAGCTTCCGCAAGGGTCAGCAGGTTCCGAGCTTCGCCTACCTGCAGGACGATGGCTCCACCTGTTCCGGTAACTGGCTGTACTGCAACTCCTACACGGACGACGGCAACATGGCTGCGCGCCGCGACACCACCCAGACCGACATGCAGGCCAACATCGGCCTGTTCCCGAACTGGAGCTGGTGCTGGCCCGTCAACCGCCGCATCCTCTACAACCGCGCCTCCGTGGACCTTCAGGGTAAGCCTTACGCCACCGAGAAGCCGGTCATCAAGTGGACCGGAGCCAAGTGGGTCGGCGACGTACCCGACGGCGGCTGGAAGCCCGGATCCAAGCATGCGTTCATCATGCGCAAGCACGGCTACGGTCAGCTTTACGGCCCCGGTCGCGCCGACGGTCCGCTGCCCGAATACTACGAACCGCTGGAATGCCCGGTCAAGGAACACCCGTTCTCCGGCCAGCTGCATAACCCCACGGCCATCTCCTTCGCCAAGGAACAAAAGGCCGTGTGCGACCCGCGCTACCCGCTGGTCTGCTCCACGTACCGCGCGACCGAGCACTGGCAGACGGGCGTCATGACCAGAAACGTCCCGTGGCTGATTGAGACCGAACCGCAGGTCTTCTGCGAAATGAGTCCGCAGCTCGCGAAGCTCAAGGGAATCGAAAACGGGGAAAAGGTCGTCATGGACAGCCTGCGCGGCTCCATCTGGGCCATCGCAATCGTCACCCCGCGCCTCAAGCCCTTCACCATCGACGGCAACACCGTTCATCAGGTGGGGCTGCCCTGGCACTACGGCTGGACATGGCCCAAGGACGGCGGCGACTCCGCCAACATCCTGACCCCGTCGGTGGGCGACCCGAACACCGGCATTCCCGAAACCAAGGCCTTTATGGTCAACGTCCGCAAGGCCTAAGGAGGACGACATGAACGGAAAAAGCTTCTTAGTCGACCTGACCAAGTGTACGGCCTGCAGGGGTTGCCAGATTGCCTGCAAGCAATGGAAAAAGCTGCCCGCCGAACAGACGAAGCAGCTCGGCACTCACCAGAATCCGCCGGACCTGTCCTTCGACACCATCAGGCTGGTCCGCTTCCGCGAGGAAATGGTGGACGGCAAACTGCACTGGAACTTCTTCCCCGAGCAGTGCCGCCACTGTGTGTACCCGCCCTGCGTGGGATACTCCGAAGTGGAAGGCTCCATGTACACCGACCCCGACACCGGGGCCGTCATCTACACCGAGCTGACCAAGCAGGAGATCTTCGAGGACATCCACATGGCATGTCCCTACAACATCCCCCGCGCCAGCGAGGAAACCGGCGAGATCACCAAGTGCGACATGTGTAACGACCGTATCGCCATCGGACTGCGGCCCGCCTGTGTCACGGCCTGCCCCACCGGCACCATGAACTTCGGCAACCGCGATGAGATTCTGGACCTTGCCTATGAGCGTCTGGAAGAGGTACAGAAGAAGTACCCCGAAGCGGAACTGGTCGATCCGGACGATACGCGCGTCATCTACCTCACGGCCTATCCGGCCGACCAGTACTACGAGTACCTGATGGCCGACGCATCGCCCGCTACCAATAAGGGACTTACCCGCAAGCAGCTGCTGGCCCGCCTGCGCAGGCCCGCCGCCTCCATGCGGGGCTAGGACGCCTCCACCCATAGACAGCCGCCGGGGGAGATACGTCCTCTCCCGGCGGCTTCTTCATGAACAGAAAAGGAGTGCCCCACATGCCGAAGGATATCACCACAAAACTCACACGCGTCACCCTGTCCGCGCTGCTCATGCTGCTCGCCTTCTCCGTTACGGCTCATGCCGCCCAGAAAATGCCCGACCTGCATCTGACCGCAGGCCCGGGGCAGGCAGAAGAACTCGGCCTTGGAAAAGGAACCGAAGCCTTCCGGCTTTCGGACATTCCGGCCGAAGCCGTCTTCATCGAAGTATTCAGCATGTACTGCCCCATCTGCCAGCGCGACGCACCAAGGGTGGAGGAACTGTACGACCTCGTACAGAAAAAGGCGCCAGGCCTGCTCATGTTCGGCATAGGCGCGGGCAACTCCCAATACGAGACCGACGTCTACTCCGAAAAATACAACGTGCGCATGCCCATGCTCCCGGATGCGGACTACAAGGCCCACAAGGCCCTCGGCAATGTCGGCACGCCCTTTTACATCCTGCTTGAAAAAAACGACGACGGCTCCTTCAAGGTCCTTTTCACGCAGGAAGGCGAGATTCTCAAGAAACAGGAATTCTTCGAAACCGTGATCAGCAAGGCGCAAAAGGCATTGAAATGAGAACATTTCTTTTTGCATTCCTCATGGCTCTGGCGGTGCTTCCAGCCCATGCGCTGGAAGCCTACCCCGTTGGTCAGCTCAAGCCCGTGGACAGTGAGATAAAAGTCCACCCCGGCGACCTGGCACCGGATTTCGAGCTGCCTTCCACAGATGGCGAGACCGTGCGCCTTTCGGACTACCGCGGCAATAAGAACGTCCTGCTGACCTTCGTGCCGGCGGCATGGACTCCGGTCTGCTCCGACCAATGGCCCGGCTACAACATCGCCCTGGACCTGTTCGCCAAACACGACACGGTGCTCGTCGGCATCTCCATCGACAACACACCGAGCCAATGGGCATGGGAACAGGGCATGAACGGCATCGACTTCCCGATCCTGTCCGATTTCTGGCCCCACGGCGCCACCGCAGACAGCTACGGCATCCTGCGCAGCGACGGCATGTCCGAACGCGCACTCATCCTTGTGGACAAGGAAGGCATTGTCCGCTGGACCCACGTCAACGACGTCAATGGACGGCCCGATCTGAAAATCGTCATGGAAGCCGTCAAGAACAACACCAAATAAAAAAGCCCCCGACCCGAAGGCCGAGGGCTTCATCAACAAACATTGCGCCAAACGGCTACACACCCATGATGTTGTACCCGCTGTCCACGAAAATGACCTCTCCGGTGGTGCCGGAAGAGAGATCAGAAGCCAGATACAGCGCACTCTTGCCCACATCATCAATGGTAATGTTGCGCTTGAGCGGCGCCTTTTCCTCAATACGCTCCAAAATGGTGCTGAAGCCGGAAATGGCAGAAGCGGCCATGGTCTTCACAGGCCCGGCGCTGATGGCATTGATGCGAACGCCCGACTCGCCCAGGTCCACGGAAAGATACCGCACACAGGCCTCAAGAGCAGCCTTGGCCACACCCATGGCATTGTAGTTCGCAACCACTTTGCCCGCGCCATAATAGCTCATGGTCAACACAGAGCTGCCCGGACTGAAAAGCTTTTCATACTCGCGACACAACGCCACCAAAGAATACGAAGACACATCCAGAGCAACCTTGTATCCCTCACGGCTCGTATCAATAAAACGACCCTTCAGATCATCACGGTTGGCATAGGCGATGGAATGAACCAGCGTGTCCACGCCACCCCACTTCTCCTCCACCAAAGCCGCACCCGCCGCAAGGTCTTCCTCGGAAGTCACGTCACACTTGAACATGAACTCGCCGCCAAGCTCCTCGCAAATCGGCTCCAGCCGACGCTTGATAGGATCAGCCGCGTAACTGAATGCCAGCCGCGCACCCTGCTCCTTGAACTGCTTGGCAATGCCATAAGCAATGCTGCGTTCGTTCACCACACCAAAAATAAGAGCTTTCTTTCCTTCCAAAAGCATTGTCGTCTCCTTTGTTAACCCCGCAATTATACCCATGGCGTGCCGTTTGGCAATGGTTTAAACACCCGCGCACGAACGGCTGCGGGCATAGCAGGCCTCCGGCGGGTCTCCGACGGCCCTCCGGGGGCTTAAGAACCTTTTTGCAAAAAGGTTCTTAAGAATCTCCAAAAATCATTTGGCTTGCCAAGCCGCATTCAAGCTTTCCGAACGCCGAAGCCCGTAGGCGGCTTGACGGGTGAGCTGACGGCGGGTGTTAGATCAGTGGGGATGGGGAGGGTTTGGAATCGGGAAAAGTGATGAGTACTGGTGGTAAACGTGTGAAGTTAGAAAGCCCTCTAACTCTCACCCTAAAGCAGTTCGCCAGCCAGCCCCCACCAACCACCCAAAAGCCCGTCAGCGGGGTTGCAGCTAGGACGCGGGTTATGCGGCCGCATGAACCCAGCAGCTGCAACGCCACTGACAACTCAGGGATTCCAAAGGGGGCCCGCCCCTTTGGTCCGCCTGAAAGGCCCGCCGGAGGCATCCTATCCACACATATGCTTCTTTTCGTGCTTAATCCTTGCCATGCCTTGCGATTTATCGTGCAATGCGCAAAAGTTGGCTATGGAGGTTGCATGAAGGTCAAGTATGCCATCATAGGTGCTGGTCCGACGGGTCTTGGTGCTGCTCATCGTTTGGGTGAGTTGGGCGAGGATGATGTTCTGGTTTTGGAGCGTCATGATCATGCTGGGGGGCTGGCGGCCAGTTTTCGTGACGATGCCGGGTTTACGTGGGACATCGGCGGGCATGTGGTATTTTCGCATTATGAGTATTTCGACCGGCTGATGGAGTCGCTTCTGGGTGATGAACGGCTGGAGCATCAGCGCGAGTCGTGGGTACGTTCCTGTGGGACGTGGGTGCCGTATCCGTTTCAGAACAATGTGCGTCATCTGCCTCGCGAAGCGCGTTGGGAGTGTGTGCGGGGGCTGCTGCCGGGAAAGAGGCCCGAGGACGCGCCGAAGAATTTCCGGGAATGGATCGAGCGGATTTTCGGTGACGGGATCGCCAAGTATTTCATGCTGCCGTATAATTTCAAGGTCTGGGCCACGCCGCCTGAGCTGATGCAGTTTGGCTGGATCGGCGAGCGGGTGAGTGTGGTGGATCTCAAGAGTGTGCTGAAGAACGTTATTCTTGAGCAGGATGATGTGGCGTGGGGGCCGAACAATACATTTTTCTTTCCTTTGCACGGGGGGACGGGCGAGATATTCCGGCGCATGGCGTCGCGGCTTGACCAAAAGGTGCGCTATGGGCAGGAGGTCGTTTCCGTGGATGCCGTTACTCGGACGCTCCGGACGGCGGATGGGCTGGAGGTGCAGTACGAGCATCTTTTGAACACGGCGCCTTTGGACATTCTGGCCGGGAAGTGGCTGCGCCAGGGTGATGATGCCATGGTGAAAGCTGCTGGCGATCTGGACCGGAACGGGGTGTATGTCGGCGGCGTCGGGCTCGATGTGGCAAGCGAAGCGGAGCGCAACAGCCGGTGCTGGATGTACTTTCCGGACAGCGACAGCCCGTTCTACCGCGTTACCAACTTTCACAATTATTCACCAAACAATACGGCAAGGCCCGGTGAGCAGCTCGCATTCATGTGCGAGACATCGTACTCGGAGCACAAGCCGGAGAATCTTTCGGAACTCATGGACCGCACCGTTGACGGACTGGTCAACTCCGCTCTTCTGGACCGGGAGCGGGTGCCTGAGATACTCACGCGCTGGGAAATCAGCGTGGACTACGGGTATCCGGTGCCCACGCTCGGACGAGACGGCGCGCTTGCACATATTCAGCCGAGGCTGGAGAGCATGGGAATCCAGTCGCGCGGGCGTTTCGGCGGCTGGAAGTACGAGGTGGCCAACATGGACCACAGCGTGATGCAGGGCGTGGAGTGGGCCGACCGCATGGTCAATGGAACACCTGAAAAAACATACACATGGAAGTAGAAATGGATTTGAACATCTTTGCGAATCGACGTGACAAGCTCAAGCGCCTGCTCAAGGACCGTAAGCTTCCGGCGCTCATCGTTTCCCACGCCGCCAACCGGTACTACCTGAGCGGCTTTGAACTGCACGACTCCCAGTGCAACGAGTCGAGCGGCTGGCTGCTCATCACCGCCGATGGCCCGGACTTCCTTTTCACGGATCCTCGCTTTCACGATGCGGCCAAACGACTCTGGAACGAAGACGACATCTGCATCTATTCCGCACGCAGATTGCAGACCATTGCGGAATTCATCAAGGGCAAGGGCTACGACACCGTCTGTTTCGAGCCGCAGGCCATGAGCCTGTTCGACTACGAAGGCCTGAAGGAAACCCTTACGCTTCAGGCAGCCAAAGAGCTTGTGGAAGAATTGCGGGTGAAAAAGGACGAGGATGAGATCCGCAGACTGCGCAGTTCCATCGACCTGAACCACCGACTCTTCTCATACATTGAGGACCGGCTCATCCCCGGCCGGACGGAGAAGGAAATCGCATGGGACATCGAAAAGTTCTTCCGTGAAAACGGGGCGCAGGAGCTGGCCTTCTCCACCATTGTGGGGGTTGGTCCCAACGCCGCGCTTCCGCACTGTGTGCCTTCCGATGAGCCGCTTCGCGACGGCGAACTGGTACTCATCGACACCGGTTGTCGGCTCCATGACTACAATTCCGACCAGACCCGCACCTTCTGGGTGGGAGACAAGCCCTCCGACCGCTTCAAGAAAGTGTTGGAAATGGTACAGGGGGCGCAGCAGGCCGCCATCGACGTGCTGCGGCCCGGTCTTTCATTGCATGACGGCTGGAAGGCCGCCTGGGACTACCTTGACCAGCGCGGCGTGGCCGAACACTTCACCCACGGCCTGGGGCACGGGGTGGGGCTGGAAACCCATGAACCTCCGCGCCTGAGCAAGGTTGCGCAGGGCACGCTGGAGCCGGGGATGCTCGTCACCGTGGAGCCCGGCCTGTACTGGGGCGACTGGGGCGGCATCCGCTGGGAGCACGAAGTGCTGATCACCGACAACGGCTGTCAGGTTCTCTAGCCTGCCGGGAATCCGAAGACAAAAAAGGGAGCCGCAAGGCTCCCTTTTTCATACGGAAAAGACTGATTTCCCGCCACTCCAATCCGGGACCACGACGCCCCCGGACCGGTTCTTACTGAATCTTTTTGCTCAGCACGCTCTGCCTGAACTTTTCGAGCATGGCCTGAATCTCCTTGAGCTGCGCGCGCTGCTCCTCGTCGTTGATCTGACCTTCGAGGTATTTGGCCTCCATGGCCATTTCATTGGTCAGTCCGTACACGACGGTGCGGGTCATCTGGCCGTTGACATCTTCAAGGTCCACAAGGCGCTCGTCCAGGGTCTGCACCTGTCCGCGCAGTTCACCCAGGCTCTTCACTTCGGCACTGAGACCGGCGATGTTCTGGTTGAGACCGAAGAAGAAGATCACGAGAAGCACGACAGAAAGCAGCGAGACAATGACAGCCACCTTGCCCATGTCGCGATTGGCCGCTTCCCTGCCTGCGGCGGGGCTGGGCGCTTCTTCGGACTTTACTTCTTCCGTTGCTGCAACCTCTTCATCTTTTTCGACTTCCTTGTTTTCCTTCAGAAGATGGATATTGTTCTTTTCCGTGGACATTGCTTTTCCTCCTGCTCCCGGCGAATTGTTCTTGAAAAAGCATTTATTACTTGATGCGCACTCAAGAATCAACTATGCCCCGGTTTTCCGTGCCTGCAATGCACTGGATGAAATACGATCATGTTATTTTCTGTAAACGACGTGCACATATTTATTGCAATGACCTAGACGTAATGCATCTCATCTGCTAGGCCTTCAATAAATCACCTTGTTGTGCATAAAACACTATTTTACTCAGGGGGAACAAATGGAAGAGTACCTGAAGCAAGCACTTGAAATCGTCAAGGCGCAAGCCAGCGTGCGTACCATGACCGAAGAGGAAATAACCTCCATGGTTCAAAAGATCGCCAACGGCATCCAAGGTATAGCCGAAGGCAATGCACCTGAAGAGGAAGAAGCGCCGGCTTGCGATCCCCAAAAGGCCCTGCGCGAGAAGTCCGTCATCTGCTGTGTCTGTGGCAAATCCTTCAAGATTCTCACCAAGAAGCACCTTGCAACCCACGACCTGACTCCGGCCGAATACCGCGAGAAGTTCGGGTACAAGAAAAACGCTCCTCTGGTCTGCAAATCCCTGCAGCGTGAACGCCGCAAGAAGATGAAGGAAATGCAGCTCTGGAAGAAGAGAGGCTCCGCCAAAAAGAAGTAGAACATTACTTCATACGTCGTTTTCAAGGGGTACCGATATTTTCGGTGCCCTTCTTTTTTCGCCTTTCTCCTGCATATCCCCCCTTTCTGCCTTGCTGGCTGACTGCGCCTTCACCCGACCTTTGTCCATCCACCCTTTCCTGAGCCCCTCCAATTTGACAACAGCTGTCTCAGACTGTATTACTACACAAATACAAACTTAACTACACATATGAGTAGCAAATGAGCCAGTCAACACTAACAAGAGCCCTCATGGTCATGGATGAAGCCAGCAAAAGCGCGGATGGACTTCGCTTTTCCGACGTACAAAAGCTGCTTGGCAACCCCAGCCCCACGACAGTGAACAAGATTCTCAAGGAACTCACCGCCGCGGATGCCCTGAGCAAGACGCGCGAAGGCCGATACGTCGTGGGCATGAAGGCTTACTTTTGGGGAAAGACTGTTGCCTCACGGCAAGGGCCGATGCAGGTGGTCCGAAACTGCATGAAAGAGCTTCATGAACGGTTTGCAGCGTCCGTGAACCTGTTCACCTGCTCCGGCGAGTACATGCTCTGCCTTGAGAGCATTACCTCCCCGCAGTCCCCTTCCCTATGGCCGGCCGGGTCGAGCCTGCCCATTCAGTTGCCGGTGATAGGTTCCGTCTTTTTTTACCCGCCCGAGCGGATGGATGATGAATCATTTCTTACGGCTGAGTGCGCCCGGCATGATCCGACGCTGGACGTGGACAAGGTCAGGGAAATGATCCGCAGTACGCGCGAGACGGGTACCCAGTTCGATGCCGGGCTGTTTTACACCGGTGTCTATCGTATGGCCGTGCCCATCATGGAGCAGGGACGGATCGCCATGGTGCTCGGTCTCGGCGTCATCGAAGCAAGCGTCTCCGGGATGGACTACCTGAACGAAATCGCCACCGCCATGGATGACATGAAGCAGCGCATCGAACGCAATATGTACATGTAGAAACGAGGAACAGGAGTTCTGCTATGGACGACCAACGACCCAACATACTTCTCATCCAGTGTGACCAGCTGGCCGCGGGCGCGCTTTCCTTCTACGGAAATGAAGTGACCAAAACCCCGCACATGGATTCGATAGCCGAAGACGGTGTCGTATTCACCAGCGCTTACTGCAACAGTCCGCTCTGCGCGCCTTCTCGCTTTTCCATGATGTCCGGACAGCAGCCTTCACGCATCGGTGCGTACGACAACGGAGCCGAATTTCCGGCCGACATTCCCACCTTCGCCCATTATCTGCGCGCCAACGGGTACCGGACCACCCTTTGCGGCAAGATGCATTTCGTGGGCGGCGACCAGATGCACGGGTTCGAGGAGCGCCTGACCACCGACATCTACCCCGCCGACCATGGCTGGACACCGGACTGGTCCGATCCCGACCGTCGCTTCGACTGGTGGTACCACAACATGGACAGCGTCACCGAAGCGGGTCACAACGAACGCGCCAACCAGATTGATTTCGATGACGAAGTTGGCTTCAAGGCGCAGCGTCATATCTACGATCTTGCCCGGGACAAAGATGACCGCCCCTTCTGCATGACGGTCTCTTTCACCGACCCGCATGACCCGTACATCTGTCCCCAGGAACACTGGGACCGATATGATCACGACGAAATCGACATGCCTCGCGTGGGACACGTGCCGTATGAAGAGTGCGATCCGCACAGCAAACGGCTTCGCCACGCCTACAAGATGGGTACGGGCGAAATGAATCCGGACGATATCCGCAACGCACGCCACGCCTATTACGGTCAGATCAGTTACCTTGATGACAAGATAGGCCGCATCCTCAAGGCGCTTGACGACACGGGAATGCGCGAGAACACGGTGGTTATGCTCACCGCAGACCATGGCGACATGCTTGGTGAACACGGCCTCTGGTACAAGATGTCCCTGCGCGAAGGCTCTGCGCGGGTGCCGTTCGTCATCAGTGCGCCAAAGATGTTCAACGCCGCTCGCGTTGATAAACCGGTCTCCCTAGTGGACCTGCTGCCCACCATGTTGGATCTCGCCGAAGCGCCGCAGCTTCACGAACCGTCCGACACCATGGATGGCTACAGCCTCCTTCCGCTGGCGCGCGACGGCAAAGACCCGGACCGTGGTCCGGTCATTTCCGAATATCTCGGCGAAGGCGCGATAGCCCCCATGATCATGATACGCGACGACCGCTTCAAATTCATCTGCTGCCCCATGGACCCGCCCCAGCTTTTCGACTTGAACAACGACCCCGAAGAGCTCGAAAATCTGGCGGACAGCCCGGACTACGCTGAGACGGTCCGCTCGTTCCGGCGTCAGGTGGACGAGCACGTTGACCTCGAACAGCTCGACCGCAACGTGCACGCCAGCCAGAAGCGCCGCCGCATCGTCTTTGAGTCCCACATGACAGGCCGTCATACCTCATGGGATTACCACCCTCCTTGTGACGCCGCGAACCAGTACATGCGTAATCACTTGGACCTGAACGACGTGGAGTCCAACGCAAGGATCAAGCGAGGGTAGGGCTTGTACGGTCGCCCCTGCCCGCAGGGGCGACCGGCCTGTCCGTCATTATGGAACCATTTTCATTACTGCTCAAGCCAGCGTCCGCGGACTGCAACCTGCGCTGCGACTACTGCTTTTACCTTGAAAAAAGCTCGCTGTATCCCGGTAGCGGTAAACGCCGCATGACGGATCAGACATTGCGGACGGTGCTGGAACGCTATTTTGAAACAACTCAGCCCGTGTATTCCATGATCTGGCAGGGTGGCGAACCGACGCTCATGGGTGAATCATTTTATAAACGTGTTGTTGATCTTCAAAAAAAACTCGCCCCAAGGGGCGCCCACATTGCCAACGCCCTTCAGACCAATGCAACCCTCATCAAAAACGATCTCGCAGCCCATTTGGCCAAATATCGCTTCCTTGTCGGGTGCAGTATCGACGGCCCCGCGGACTTGCATGACGCGCACCGCCGGACCCGGACTCGACGCAACAGCCACGCCCGAGCAGTACAGGGCGTGCGGACACTTCAGGCAGCAGGTGTTCCGGTCAATGCGGTTGTGCTTGTTTCGGCCACCAATGTATCAGCACCGCTAAAAGTCTATCGGCACCTTCTCGAACTCGGCATACGTCACATCCAGTTCGTTCCCTGCGTTGAGAGCGATTCCTCGGGCAGGCCGCTCCCCTTCAGCATTGACGGCAAAATCTGGGGCGAATTCCTGCTTGCTATTTTCGAACAGTGGCACGCAGCCCACCGCGGCCTTGTATTCATACGCAATTTCGATTCGGTCATGGCCAAAATGGCTGGCCTTGCGGACACGGAATGTCGCCTTTGCAATCGGTGCGACCAGTATCTGGTGGTGGAGCATAACGGTGACGTGTATCCCTGCGATTTTTATGTCGGCACCGAAATGAAGCTGGGAAACGTCTTCTACGACTCGTTCGAGGCAATGCGAGAGCGGCCCCTGTATTCAAGCTTTTCCACAGCAAAACAATCCATCCCCACTGGATGCACAACATGCGAACATGCATCCCTTTGCATGGGCGACTGCCCGAAATTCCGTTCAGGCAAGCAAAGACAAGGTGTCAGCATTCTGTGCAGCGGATGGCAACACTTCTTTCAGGAGGCAAGAGGACGGCTGGAATTGCTGGTCCGCGATGCGGTCCGGTAGTCCGGCTCCGGGTATTTCCCGGACTGTCGAATTTCAAACCAGGAGGAATCATGAAAAAGCTTACCATGTGTCTCACGCTTGTCCTGACATTGCTCATGTACGGCACACAGGCGTTCGGGGCCGAGAAAATCCGTTTCGGTGTTCCGCCGTGGCCGGGCGTGGAGGTAAAAACCGAAATCGTGCGGCAGGTGCTTGAGAAACTGGGCTATGAAACCGAGGAACTCCAGATCGGTCCCCCGATCATCTACAAGGGGTTGGTTTCCGATGAAGTGGATGCCTTCCTCGGAGCATGGGTACCTCAGCAAAATTCGCTTCTGGAACCGCTTCTGGAAAAGAACGCGGTTGAAATCGCCCAGACCAACCTTGAAGAAGCCAAAATCAGTCTTTGCGTCCCGAGATACGCGGCAGAAGCTGGCGTGAAAAGCTTCGCCGATCTGGACGCGCACGCCGAAAAATTCGACAAAACGATTTACAACATTGAAATAGGCTCCCCCATGCATACCGCCATGGATGAGATCATTGCCAATGACGTGGCCGGACTGGGCGACTGGAAGCAAACCGGGGCGACGACCTCAGCCATGCTCATGGAAGCCAAGAGCATCATGAAGGACAAGGGCTGGGTTGCCTTCGCATGCTGGAAGCCCCACTGGATGAACGTCGGAATCGACATGACATATCTCGACGCGGTTCCCGGCACCGAAAAATTCTCCAGCGACTCCAAAGTGCACACTGTCGTCAGCGCGGAGATGAAGTCGATTCACCCGCAAGCATACCGTTTTCTCCAAAATATCAAAGTAGATTCCGCCACGCAGAGCCGTTGGATCATGGATTACTCCAAAAAGGAACTGCCTTTGGATACGGTTGCATCCGAATGGATCGCCTCAAACCCCGACACCCTTGAGAAATGGCTTGCCGGAGTCAAGGCAGCCGATGGCACAGACGCCATGACGCGGCTTGCCGACTGATCTATATTTTAACCAGATTCCTTCCGACAAGGGGGCGTTATGTCCCCTTGTCGAAGAATCTCTCCTACTTCTCCATCCCTTTTTGACCCACGGCGCACTGGCGCCGCTTTCCATCCGACTCGAATGGGTGCTATGCTTTCCCCAAACTCCGGAGGCAGAGCATGGAATCGAGACAGTTCATCGAAGTCGAGGATCGGTTGGGGGCTTACAATTACAAGCCGCTCGACGTCGTCATCAGCAAAGGTCGGGGCATCTGGCTCGAAGATGTAGCCGGCAACCGGTACATGGATTTTCTTGCGGCATATTCCGCCGTCAATCAGGGCCACTGCCATCCCCGCATCCTGAAAGCCATGACTGATCAGGCGAAGCGGCTCACTCTCACGTCACGGGCCTTTCGTAATGACCAACTCGGTCAATTCTACGAAGAAATCTGTTCGCTCACCAAATCCCACAAAGTTCTGCCGATGAACTCGGGAACCGAAGCCGTCGAAACCGCCATAAAAGCCGTCAGAAAATGGGGGTACGAAAGCAAAGGCGTACCGCGCGATCAAGCCGAGATCATCGTTTGTGACAACAACTTTCACGGACGCACCATTACCATCGTCGGGTTCAGTAGCGAGGAACAATACCGGGATGGTTTTGGCCCGTTCACACCTGGATTCGTCAGTGTGCCCTTCGGGGATGCCGAAGCGTTTGAAGCTGCGATCACCCCGAACACAGTTGGCTTTCTGGTCGAACCGATTCAGGGAGAAGGGGGCGTCATAGTTCCAGCGGAAGGCTATCTGGCTCAATGCCGAGAGATATGTGACCGACACGGCATCATGATGATCCTTGATGAAATCCAGACCGGACTTGGACGAACCGGAAAACTTTTTGCCGAAGAACATGACGGGATCGAGGCCGACGCCACTCTGGTTGGTAAGGCTTTGTCAGGCGGCTTCTACCCCATCTCGGCAGTCCTTTCGAACAATGAACTGCTGGGCGTATTCATGCCGGGCGATCACGGGAGTACCTTTGGTGGGAACCCGCTGGCCTGCGCTGTTGCGCGGGAATCGCTGAAGGTCCTTATGGATGAGGGGCTGATAGGCAGGGCCCATGAACTTGGTGACTACTTTTTGAAGAGTTTGAAGAATCTTGATTCTCCGCTTGTAAAAGAAGTTCGAGGCAAAGGGCTTCTTCTCGGCGTGGAGTTACTTGAAGAGGTTGGTTCTGCGCGACCGTACTGCGAGTCGCTCATGGGTGAGGGGATTCTTTGCAAGGAAACTCATGACAGCGTGCTCCGCTTCTCGCCACCCTTAGTGATCTCCAGACAGGAGCTGGATCAAGCCTTGGAAAAGATCGCCAAGGTTCTCCGGCCATGAGCTCTGTTCTCAACGCACCGAACACGGTTTGGCCGAATGCGCATTGAAGCCTAGCTTTATGATGGAGAGAGGCCGGTGAAGAGTGAGAAGAGTTGAAAGGCTTGAATGGGATCGGCCCGCTACGTCCGACTTCACCATCTGGGAAGATCTGGCGGCATCATCCTTTCCGCGTCGGCCGTAGACATTGTCAGTTCGGTGGCAGCATAAGTTTAGCCTTCGCCATTTGTGGCCTTCTTTTGCTGAACGTATTGGAACAATACAGTATTGCGGAGGGCCATAGTCTCGGGTCGGCTCGATTCTGTTTGGTTTTTCCTGTGGGTCGGCAGTCGGTACCACGCAAAAAGGCCCGGTCATTTTGACCGGGCCTTTCAGGAAGAATATCCTGGCAGCGACCTACTTTCCCACGACTAGAACCGCAGTATCATCGGCGATGGAGGGCTTGACTTCCGAGTTCGGAATGGGATCGGGTATAACCCCTCCTCCCTGGCCACCAGGAAAATATATAGTTCAATAGGGGGAGAGAGGATATTAAGTAAGTTAGATAAGCCGCACGATCTATTAGTACCGGTCTGCTGAACACATCGCTGCGCTTACACATCCGGCCTATCAACCTCGTAGTCTACAAGGGATCTTCAGGGACCGAAGTCCAGGGAGAACTAAT
>NZ_AQXE01000018.1 GCF_000375485.1 Desulfovibrio oxyclinae DSM 11498
CCAAAGGGGCGGGCCCCCTTTGGAATCCCTGGGTTGTCAGCGAGGTTGCAGCTGCTGGGTCCATGCGGCCGCAAAACCCGCGTCCGAGCTGCAACCCTGCTGACGGGGATTTGTGGATCTGTGTGTCTTTGCTGACGACCTTCCGTAGCAGGAGTTTGTTAAGGAAAACTTCTTCAACTCAGAGGTTTATCACCAGAACTCCCCCTAACATTCTTACTCCCCTGTCAACTCAACAACCGCCATCAGCCGTCCGCCAAGCCGCCTACCGGTCTCAGCTTTCCGAAAGCTGAAAGGGGCTTGGCAAGCCAAAAGGTTCTTGAGCCGCCGGAGGCACAAACGTTGATGAACCTCCACACGCCTTCCGCGGATAACATCGCAACACTGCCCAAAAAGTGTTAACAGGATTTACACACTCCTAGTGGTGGCTAACGGTGCCCGCATTGGGGAAGCCGTGCATTTTTTGCTTTAGGTGTGGTTTTACTTGTGGGAAGTGGTCGGTTTTCTTGCTCGGCATTGTATAAATTTGGGCGTCGTTACCATGCGATTTCAGGGGTATGCATGATGCGGAAGCTGTTGTTGTACTTGTTTGCGGTGTTGTTTTTGGCTGCTGGCTGCGGTGGTGATTTGCCAGGTGAGGCCGGTGTTGAGAAGGAGGACGGCGAACGGGTGGCCGCTGTCGACGATGAGTTTGAAGTTCCGGTGGTGGAGCCGCGGGGTGCGGTGGATACTTTTGTGGCGCGCAGGGCGGCGCGTCAGGCTGTCCTTACCGGGTTCACCCGTGCCCGGAACACCATGACGTTGGTGGCGGAGGTCGATGGGCGTGTGGAGAGGGTTTTTGCGGATGTGGGGGATACCATCGGCGAGGATGGGCGGTTCGCGGAGCTGGATGATACGTTTGTACGGCTCGACCTGGAGAACAACCGTGCGGAGCAGGGGCGGCTGAAGAGTGAGTTGGCGTATCATCGCAAGGAGATGGAGCGGTATCGGGAGTTGGTGAAGGGGCGGACGGCGGCGCAGTCTACTTTGGATAACAACGTGCGCGCGCATGACACGACGCTTCAGCAGCTCAAGGCGTTGCAGGTTGAGGAGCGCAGGCTTCAGGAGCGGTTGGTGCGGCATATCATCAAGGCCCCGAAGGGGTGGAAGGTCAAGCACCGGGAGCTGGAGCCGGGCGAGTGGGTGACTCGTGGGCAGACCGCGGCGACGCTCGGCAATTATTCAACGTTGCTGGTGCCGTTTGCCCTGAGCAGTCGTGAGTTTTCTGTTTTGAAGAAAATGGGTGAGGCCATTGAGCTGCGTCTGCCTGATGAGGGAGGGACGGTTACGGCTCACGTGGAACGGGTTGCGCCGGGGTACGATCCCGAGACCCGCAAGATCAACGTGGACCTTGAGATAGCATCGGGGGACATTGTGATGCGCGGGGGCATCCGCACGGAGTTGCTGTTGCCGTTGCCTGATCCGGGAGGGGCGGTGCTGGTGCCTCGTAGCGCGCTGCTCAAGGCGTATGAGGAATTCTTTCTGGTCCGCCCGGAAGGGGGGCGTGTGCGGGTAATGCTTCTTGGCGGCCGTCCCGAGGGGACGGTCCGGGTTTCTTCGCCGGACGTTCGTCCCGGGGACCGTTTCCTGACGGAGCCTGACGGTGGCGGAGGTCGCGACTGATGGGTATTCGGAGCACCGCGCCCAGCCCGGTCAGGACGTTCATTGCCATGACCCTGCGGCAGAAGGTTTTCGTGAACCTTGTCTTTGTCATGCTCATGGTCGTGGGTGCGTTTTGCGTAACGGACCTCGCGGTGGAGCGGTATCCCAACGTGCAGATGGGCAAGGTGATCATCTCCGCGTATCTGCCCGGCGCCAGCCCCACGGAGGTGGAGGCCCTCGTCACGCGCAAGATAGAGGATTCACTGGATGATCTGGAGCACGTGGAGTACGTGCGCTCACGCTCGTATCGCGAGCGTTCGAGCATCATGGTCAAGTTTCTGGACGATATGGACTATGACGCTTTGTATGACGAACTGCGTTTCAAGGTGCTTTCGATCCAGAACGATTTGCCGCAGGAGATGGACCCGCCGGAGTTCACCGTCATCAACGTGGACGAGTGGCTGCCGGTTCTCTCGGTGAACCTAGTGGGGGAGCGGTCCAACCGGGCCCTGACATTGATGGCCGAGGAGCTCAAGATTCCCCTTGAGCGGATCGAGGGGGTCAAGGAGGTCAGCATAGAAGGGGAGTACACCCGTGAATTTCACGTGGTGCTCGACCCGGAGAAAATGCGGCGGTTCGGGGTGACCTTCGACGAGGTGGCTACGGCGCTGGACAGCGCGAACGTGTCCATCCCGGCGGGGGATTTCGTCAGTGATTCAGGTGAATACGTCATCCTTGTGGACGAGCGCTTCCGGTCGCGCGAGCAGGTGGCGCGGACCGTGGTGCGCAATGACGCGGACGGGTCTTTCGTAAGGGTGGCGGACGTGATCAGCCGGGCGGGGCTGGATTACCGGGACCCGTTCGTCATCACCTCGGTGAACGGGAAGGACTCGGTGAGCGTCAAGGTGGTCAAGACTGCCGGGGGCAACGCGTTGGACATCGACGACGCAGTGCGGCGCGTGCTGGACGACTTCCGCCCCGAGTTGGAGGCCGAGGGGGTCACGGCGGTGGTCACCCAGGCCCAGCGGGCCTATATCGACGACAGCATCAGCACGCTGGGCTCCAACCTGCTGGTGGGGATCGCGCTCGTGTGCATCACCATCTGGGTGGTCATGGGGTTCCGTAACGCCATGCTGACCACCGTAGGGGTCCCGTTCGCGTTTCTCGTGACCATGATCATCATGTGGATCACGGGAAACTCGCTGAATGAAATCACGCTTTTTTCTTTCGTTCTCGTCAGCGGGATCATTGTGGATGACGCCATCGTGGTGGTGGAGAATATCTACCGGCATGTGCAGGAGGGCAAGGAGCTGCGCGAGGCGGTCATCGACGGCACCAGCGAGGTGTTTCTGCCCGTTGTGGCAGCCACCTCCACCACGGTTGCCGCGTTTCTGCCAATGCTGATCATGACCGGTTCCACGGGGGAGTTTTTCGCGCTGGTACCCAAGGCGGTGACCTTTGCCATCGCCGCATCCCTCATTGAATGCCTGATCATCCTGCCGCTGCACGTGCTGGACTGGCCCGGTGGTCGCAAGCTGCGCAGGCAGGCGCATGATCACGCCGTGTCCGACGACCCGGCCTTTCTGGTGCTGCTCCGAAAGATCGTGGACCGGGTGTTGCTGTTCTGTCTGCGTCACAAGCTCCTGAGCCTTGGGGCCATCGGTCTGGCGTTCGCGGCCGCGCTCGGGATTCTGGGGGTCTCCATGACCGGGGCGATTCCCCTGATCAAAGTGAAGTTCTTTCCGGACGATTACCGAGTGTATTACGTCAGCGTGGAAGGACCGGTGGGCACGCCCGTGGAGGCAGTATCGGAGAAGGTCAAGACCATCTCGGACGAGATTCGCGCGCTCGGGGACGGGGTGAGCAAGTCCTGCACCGCGCTGGCCGGCACGGATATCAACGAGGATTACGAGAACATTTTCAGCTCCAACCTCGGCATTGTGATCGTGGAGTTGCCCGACCGTCCGGACCAGCGGTTCCCGGACAACCCGGACAACAACCCCTTGTTGCTGTTCGAATGGATGCGGGACAAGCTCGCGCACCACAAACAAGGGGGCTGGGAGTTTCGCATCTGGCCACAAAAGGACGGACCGCCCACCGGCAAGGATGTGAACATTCGGGTGCTCGGCCCTGATCCGGCCTCGGTGCGCGCGCTCAAGGACGAAGTGCTCGGCTGGCTGGTCGATAACAAGTCCATCGCGCCGTATCTGGTGAACCTTGAGACGGATACCGGTACCGACAACCGGATCTTCCGCTTCGTGCCTGACCCGGAACGCGTCCACGAGTACGGGCTGACCAAGCGGCAGGTGGCGGCGCTGGCCGGCAGCGTATTGGACGGGCGGTTCGTGGGCGAGTTCCGCATGTCGGACGAGGACGTTGACCTGCGGGTGAAGATCGACCCCCGGCATCTGGAGAATCCCGCGAGCGCGCTGGACATTCCGGTGGTGGAGCATTCGAGCGGACCGGTCCGGCTGGGCGATCTGTGCGAAGTGCTGACCTACCGGGAGCCGGGGCAGCGCAACCGGTTCGAGGGGCTGCGGGCCATAACGCTCACCGCGAACATCAAGCAGGGCGCACCGGTGACCACGGCCAGCATCGTGCATGACACCCGTCAGTTTTACGAGAGCGTCCGCGAAGGGTACCCCGGCGCCACCGTGAACTTCTCTGGCGAGTTCGAAAGCACGGGCAAGTCGTTCCGCTCACTGGCGTACGCCTTCATGATCGCCATTCTGGTGATCTATACGATCCTCGCCTGTCAGTTCCAGAGCTATACCCAGCCGCTGGTGATTCTTTCGGCAGTGGTCTTTGCCCTGACCGGGGTGGTCTGGGGCACGTTCCTGACCCGGTCCCTGTTCACCGTGAACAGCTTCGTGGCAACGGTGGGAGTGACGGGTGTCGTGGTCAACGATTCGCTGGTGTTGCTCGACTTCATCAACAAGCTTTATGCTTCCGGCATGTCGAAGACGGAGGCGCTTCGGGAGGCGGTGCGCATCCGGCTGCGGCCAATCCTGCTGACCACTCTGACCACCACGCTGGGGCTCTTGCCAATGGCGCTTGGAATCCCGTACTACTCGCTGGTCTGGGGAACCATGGCTACGACCTTCGTCACCGGCCTGTGCGTGGCGACCACCCTGACGGTGTTCATCATTCCCGTCCTATGGGAGCTGCTCACGCGGCTGCACGAATGGTTCGAAAGAAAGCGCGGCGCCGAGGGCGAAGCGTGATCGACCGCAAAGACCGCAACAATCCGCAGGAGTCTGCTTGTGTCTGACAAGAAAGCGTTTTCCGGCCTCAAACCGTCCGATCTGGACGTGATCATCTACGACTTCGACGGGGTCATGACGGACAACCGGGTGCACGTGCATCAGGACGGGCACGAGACCGTTACCTGCAACCGCGCGGACGGCATGGGCGTGGGCATCATCCGGGCGCTGGGCGTGCCTCAGATCATTCTGAGCACCGAGCGCAACCCGGTGGTTCGTGCCCGGGCGGACAAGCTGGGCATTCCAGCAGTGCACGGGGTGGAGGACAAGCTTTCGGTTTTGAGAAAGCACCTTGAAGAAAATGGCTGGAGCTTGGCCCGAGCCATGTTCGTGGGCAACGACGTGAACGACCTTTCGTGTCTTCAGGCCGTGGGATACCCGGCCGCGCCTGCAGACGCATGGACGCGGGCGCGCGAAGCCGTCCGGCATGTTTTCGAGGCCCGCGGCGGCGAAGGGGTGGTGCGGGAACTGGCCGAGATTCTTCACGGCAACGACTGATTCGCGATCTTTCCCGGTTGGCGGTAGCCTGCGGGGCGTGATACCGGAATCGCGCTCCCGGCCTGGACATAATTACCGATTCGTCCTAATTGTTTGTGAAAAGGCATCCTGCCTGAGGGGAGGGGGGACGATGTCGGACAACTCGTTCGAAAGCGTCTGCATATTTCACATTCTCGATGGACTGCGCGAGGGGCTTTCCCATTTTTCCGGGAACAGCCGCGCAGCCCTTGTCTATGCTCCCCGCATGGACTCCCCCCCACGAATCTACGACCCGCAGGGGCTGCTCCGGGGACACGAGCCCCGGCTGATGGAACACTACCTCGGCTCCGATGCATGGCGGGCTCCCGAGTGCACGTCTTCCGACGTAACCTTCCTTGACGAAAGCGAATACAAGGACCTTCAGCTGGCGGGCATCATCCCGTTCGGCGGACGCTCCCGCGGACTTCAGTACCAGATGTGGTTCACCGAGGAGCACCCGGACATGTGCAGCCTCGGCCCCACCCGGCGCTGGATGGAATACGCCGTGCGCCTCTTTGCCCAGAACTATGAGCTCCAAAACGTCAGGAACGTGGATACCGCCGGTTACGTGCTGCAAAACTGCGCATCCCACGCCATCCGCGACTACATCGTGGACGCGCGGAGCGAGATGGGATTTCTGGACACCAGAATACGGGTCTACCCCTTCCTCGACGCGGTGCTCGGCATCTCGCGCACCAAGGAGGAAGGCGCGTGGCCACGGGGCAGGCTGGTGGTGATCGAACCCGATGACCTGGGGCTGGTTCGGTTCATCTGCCGCTTCCCGCAGAACGAGCGGCCCCGGCTTACCGACTTCAAGCATGTGCGAAAGATGTTGCAGGCCGTGGAATACTCGGGGCGCGTACTCGTCTCGGACGGGCGGGACATCGTGGGTATCGCCATCGGGGCCATGCCCGGGGCGTACCTTGCCGCGCAGTTCGGCGGCAGCCGCGGTTCGCTCATGCTCAAGGACGAGTTGGTGTGTACCTTCACGGACGGAAATTTCCATTCGCGCAATCTCAAGGCAAACCTCGTGCAGCTGGAGGAAATCCTGCTGGAGTCGCGTCTTGAGATGGAGTCGCAGCATCAGATGATGCGGCTGGTCCATGCGCTGGTGAACCGGGTGCGCGACCGCCGCCACGGCTGTACCCTGATTCTCGACCTGGGGCACATGCTGGTGCCCACGGCAGGCCAGCGTTTCGAGGTGCCGCCGGACCTGCGCGAGCCGGGGCAGATCAAACTGGCCTGCTCGTTGGCGAAGATCGACGGCGCGCTGCACATCGGAGCAGATCTCAAATTGCACGGTTTCGGCTGCCTCATGGACGGACGCAGCGTGCCGGGCGAGAATCGCGGCCGAGGGGCGCGGTTCAATTCCGCGTTGCGATTCACGGCGGAAAACGAGAACCTCGTGGTCATTGTGGTCTCGTCGGACCGGCCGGTTTCCATCATCCAGAACGGCATTGAACTGACGGCGGCCTGCGACTGGCGTCAGATGGCAGGCTGCCCCACGCCGCCGCTTCTGGCCGACTGGTTGGAGGGCTGATTGCGGATGGTTGTTGTTGATAATGGATTGGACGGGCTTTTCTATTATTTTCGCTATGGTATCGGCGTCACGAACGTTTGCGCTTTGACGGAGTGATTGGTGGGCTGGCTGAGTGACCCTCTGGTCTGGATACTGTTGTTGCCGTCGCTGGCGGCATCGGGGGTGTTGGTCCAGATGGTGCTCGGACTGTTCACATGTTGCGGCACGTTCCGGTTTCGGGGCAGGGCCGTTCACCTTCGCTGGTGGACGATACCTGCCGGGCTGGGCGTCAGCGCCCTGTGCTGGGGTGCATTGGCCGCGTACCTGATGATCGGCACCCGCAGCTGACGGGGGACGACGGAGAGCGTGATGAGAAGTGACGTTGAAGATTATCTCGACAGGGACGAGATACCTGAAGACCTGAATGTGGAGGAGTTTAACCAGATCGGTCCGGCAGTGCTCAGGGCGCAGCCGAGGGGGCCGATGCCGCTGAACCTCTACAGATACCGCAAGAAACTGAATTCCCTTGTGAACATCTACGCGGCAGGGGCTCCCATGCCTGCCGACCACCTTGACCACCTTGTTCATCTGGCCGACCAGGGGCGCCTGTTCTTTTCCCGTAATGATCAGGAGATCTACGCCCGCTGCGCGGGCTCGGATCCCGATGCGGCGCTGGACGACCCGAACCTCACTCCGGAGGACCTTGCCGGAATTCTTGTTTCCGAGATAGCCCGTCGCCAGAAGGAGCTGTTCGAGCACGCCATGGTTCCGCAACTGGAGCGACTCGTGCAGGTGGTGGACAGTCTCGCGGTCTATGTGGGCGTGGACTACGACAACATCGACCATCTGGTGAGCGTCTCGCACCGCAACCGGGACCGCGAACGGCAGCGTGTCAATGCGGGCGTCATAGCGCTGGCCATCTATCTTCAGCTCAACCGCGACAAGGTTGTCATAGAAAATCTGGCGCCAGTGAGTCTGGGATTCTTCCTGTATGACATCGGCATGAGCCGCGTCTCGCGTCTGATGACCGAGAAAACTTCGCAGCTCAGCGCAACCGAGCGCCGGAAGCTCAAGGAGCACCCCCGGGACGGACTCAGGATTCTGGAGAAGCTCGGGCTGGATTCGGAGGAGGTTCTGGAGCCGTGCCAGCAGCATCATGAGCGCATCGACGGCAGCGGCTACCCCGGGCAGCTCAAGGGCAAAGAAATCGGCCTGTACGGACGGATAGCGGCGGTGGCGGATTCATTTTGCGCCATGATCACGGACCGGCCCCATTCCGCGCGTCGGAACACCGTGGAGGCCGCGGTGGAGCTGCTGAAAATGGACCGCGCCTACGACCACCGTGTCTGCCGCGCGCTTGTGCAGTACCTTCAGGGCATTCCCGGGTAACCGGATCGACACGGGCGGAACGTGCTCGTCACCGTGACATCCCCCGTGGAGCACGGAAGCGGATGCGGGGGCCTGTGGCACGGCAGATTTTCATGCAATAGGCAAACGGCGATGCCACTCCCGTAACAATGTCGTGAGAGGGTGGGTTTTCCAAACAAGGAGAGAACCCATGTTCATTCGACTCAAGGAATACGCGTTGCCAGCCATTTGCCTCAACCCGGTCATGGAAACCCGGCGCATGGTCATGGTGGCCGGCTGCGCCCTGACGGCCATGACCCTGATGCACCTTGCGGTGATCCTGAGCTTCTAGCCGCGTCGTCCCTTCAGAAAAAGCGTCGCCAGCACGGCAGCCGCCACGCCTGCCGCCGCGATGGTGAGGGCGTTGTCCGACGGGACAGGCTCTTCCGAAGCGTCTTCCGACTTTTGCGCGCGCTTTTCCCTTTCATCCGGCAGGTCCTGCTGTACCAGCAGCGGGACAAGGCTTACCTCGGCGCGTGTCCTATCCAGAACGGACCTGGCCGCAGCTCTGCCGTGGGCCCGCCAGTCGGTGGCGGCGACTCCCTTCATGCCCGGCACGAAAGGTACCTCGCCTCCGGCAAAGACCGGTACGCGGCTACGATCCACGATCGCTTCGGCAAGTCCGGTGGCCGCTTCCTTCGTGGGGTATCCCAACAGCAGAATGCTCGATCCGGAGGGCGCGTTTGCGGCGATGCGCAGTATGTCGCGCCGGGTGAGCAGTCCTTCGCGCCCCTTTTCAAAGCCTGGGAGAATCAGCTGCGCCCGGTTCATGTACGGGCGAAACCGTCTTCCGGTTTCGTGGCGCAGAGCCTTGGCCTCTGCGTCCGTGCCGGTGAAGGTTATGAGCGTGGTTGTGCCGGGAGCTGCGGAAAAGACCATGTCCACGGTGTTGGCGGCGGTGCCGTTGTCTGCGGTGGCGGAAGTGCCCGGCAGGGGCTGTTGCCTGACGAAGCAGATGCGGCCGTCGAGCGGAGCCAGCGGGCGGAACATGCGCACAAAGGAGACAGCGGGTTCACCTATGGCGATGACGCCGGAGCCGGCCGCGTCCGCGCTGGAGCGCAGTCGCTTCCATGCGGCGAGGGCGTCCTCTTCGTCGGCATCAGGGCCCAGTCCGAGGTACAGGGTTGTAACCGGGTGTTCCCGGCTTTCGCTGCGAACGCCGTGCAGAAAGGATGATGCCCCCGGCGGTGGTTCGGATCCGGAAAAGAGGACCAGAATGGCGCCTTCGGGAGCTTCTGAGCAAAGTGCGGTTGCCGGGAGCTGGAGCAGGACGAAAAAGATGAGCAGGGGGAGGATTCGCAATGGCATGACGGTGGATGGGCTGTTGTGAAACGGGCGGTCCGGCGGATCAGTTGGCCACGCTCGTGATCACCATGTTGCGTCCGGAGTCCTTGGCGATATACAGGGCCCGGTCTGCGGCGCGCAAAAGATCGCTCGCCATCCAGCCCGGCTGGATGTTGGCCACGCCGATGCTGACCGTAAAGGAAATCTCTCCGCCATCATAGTCCTTGACTGCGGGAATGAACCGGGTTTTTTCCACAATGCGCCGGATGGCCTCGGCCTTGATGGCCGCTTCGGAGGCGGGCAGCCCCTGCGTGACGACCACAAGCTCTTCGCCGCCGTAACGGGCCGGGAATCCGTTCACGAGCGTGGCCTGTGAGGAAACGATGCTGGCCAGCTCCTTGAGCACTTCGTCCCCCACCTGATGGCCGAGGGAGTCGTTGACCCGCTTGAAATGATCCACGTCGATCATCATCAGCGCCACTGGTTCTCCGGTCTGCCGATAGGCTTTCGTCAGCTCCTTGATCTGTGCATCCAGGGCCCGGCGATTGTGAAGCTGGGTCAGCAGCGGGTCGAAGCGTGCGGTGTGTTCCAGCCTGCGTGCGCGTGCTTCCCATTCGCTGGCTTCGTTCCGCAGCTCCTGAATCAGCGTCTCAAACTGTTCGCGCACCTGCGCGAGAATTCGTTCGCGCTCCGGTTCGCGTTCAATGACTTCCTCGGTGTCGCGGCGGACCTGATCCAGCTTGCTTTCGCGCCTGTCGTCGGATTTTCGCATGGCTTCGACGGTTTCACGCATTTCATCCAGAAGCGCCGCGGTGGAGCGTTTTTCCGCCTCCAATGCCGTGCGGCTCTCCCGGGTCACGATGTTGTCTCCAACGAAGTGGTTCAGGCGCTCCAGCACCTCGTGATAGGCCTGCTCGGAAAAGTCCCGTCTGGCGATGTGGTCAAAGATATCCTGCTGAATGGCGGCCTTGTCCTGCTCGGTAAAAACGGAGAGGTCGCGCACGAGGTTTCTGACGAAAAGGACTACCGCAGTCCAGCGGGGATCGTCCTCGATGCCGAATTTGCAGAGCAGGTCCTTGAAAGCGATGCCGTTCGGGGCTGAAGCCATATTCACCTCTGGATGATGGGAATGTTCATTCAACATACCCGAACTGGGGAGCAGGGCAACCGGATTATATGATTTCCGCTCCGCCGAGCACGGCGACAAGACGTTTGAATACGGTCATGTCAAGATGCTCGCGCATTTCGTGGCGCATCAGGGTGAGGGCTTCGTAGGGGGCCATGGCGTCCGCGTAGGGACGCGCGGTGGTCAGGGCGTCGTAAATGTCGGCCACGGCGATGACCCGGACCGGAAGCGGGATGTCCGGCCCGGAGAGCCCTGCGGGGTATCCGGAGCCGTCCATCTTTTCGTGGTGGAACAGGATGCAGTTGATGGTGTTCTGGCTCAGGGGCAGCCGGGTGCACATGGAGATGCCGTGCATGGGATGGTTCATGATCTCGCGCCGCTCGTCACGCGTCAGGGAGCCGCGCTTGTTGAGTACCTTGCGGGGAATGCGTGTCTTGCCCACGTCATGCAGCAACGCGCCGAGCCCGCATTCGAAAAGTTCGGTCTCGTCCAGCGAAAACGTATTCAGAATGGTGACCGTGAAGATGAAGACGTGCATGCAGTGCGTATACGTCTTGTAATCGTGGGATATGAACGGCGCGAGGGCGGAAAGAGAGTCGTTGTGCGCCAGAAATTCTATGCTGTTGGATACGATGGATCTGACGCGGTCGAAGTGTGCCCGCGGCAGGGTAGCGGGCAGCTTGCTGACAAAGATGTCCTGCACCACGGCCGAAGACGCCTCGTAAAAAACCCGCGACCGTTCCGACGCGGGCAGTGAATCGTCCTGAAGAATCCGTCCCAGATTTTCCTCGACGTAGGCGTCGTAGCGGGATTTCTCCCCGCTTTGGACGTATACCTCCTTGACGCCGTTGCCGTGAAGACGGTTGCGGTGCATTTCGGTGAACTGCTGACCGGAGCGAGTGTACAGCACGAAGTCCCCTCCCTGCCACAGGTACACCGAGAAGGTGCCCATGGTATCGGGAAAGAGCATGACTGGCGATACAGGAAAGAATGAAACCGGCCGGTCAGCCGTTGTAGCCGAACTCATGCTTCGGGCATAGTACAGAAGAGACCGAAAGCCAAGCCGAACCATGGCCTATCGGCTCTTAGCTCCGGAAAATAGCCGTTCCTGTCGAATGGCTGTCGATTATCCTGTTTTTTCCAACAACTTTTCCACATGCTGTTTTCCCGGAATGATTCCTCTGGGGAAGGGGATGGCCCATGATTCGCCTCCTAATACACTTCTGGCCCAGTGGCGGGTGGCGGCGGAGAAGAACTTTTCGTTTTCGAGAACGATCAGCGCCTTGGCCCGGGCGTCGTTTTTCCGAGCCTGAAAGGAGAAGTTCCCGCCGTGCACCATGTGTACGTAAAGGGGAGTGGCGATATGGATGAAGGGGAATCCGGCAAGAGCGAACTGAATCCAGAGATCCCAGTCCTCGTAGTCGGTTCCCGCGCGATAGCTTTCCGTCCGCTCCCATGCGCTGCGGCGCATGACGGCGGTCGGGGGGAGGATGTTCTGAGAGGCGAGCAGTTGCGGGTCGTAGTCCGGCAGGGCCACCTCGCGCGGGGTGTTTTCTTCCACCATCACGAAGTCCGTGTAGGCCAGCCCGGCGTCGGAGTCATCCAACTCCGCAAGGCAGGCGGCCAGATAGCCCGGTGCGAGCAGGTCGTCAGGGTCCATGCAGAGCAGAAATCTTCCGCGCGCTTCTGCAAGCCCCCGGTTGCGGACGTTGCCGGGGCGGCCGTCGTGAATGCCAGAGAGCACTTCGAAGCGTAGTGGCCGCAACTCCTCGAAATGCGCGGCCTGACGCAGTGAGTCGTCGGTGCTGCCGTCGTCCACGAGGATTATCTCGACGATGTCCATGCCCAGCGTCTGGCTGTACAGGCTGCGAGCCAGCCGTTCGAAATGACGGCCATAGTTGTAATTGGGGATGACGATGCTCAGTCTGGGTTCTTTCATGGCTCCTCCCGGTGGCAGTCCGGGAAGAATTCTATCAGCAAAGCGGCGATGCGGTCCAGTTCCACGGGCTTGGGCAGATATTCGTTCATGCCCGCATCAAGGAAGGTTTCACGGTCGCCCTGCATGGCGTGGGCGGTCATGGCCACGATGGGGATCATGGGGTCGATGCCGCTGTCAGGGTGCGCCCTGCGGATGCGTCTGGTGGTCTCCACCCCGTCCATGTTGGGCATCTGCACGTCCATGAAGACCATGTGGTAGTCGTTTTCCTTCAGCATTTTGAGGGCCTGCACTCCGTCTGATGCGGTATCCGCCTTGTGGCCCAGCTTGGTCAGCATCCTCGCGGTCATGGTGCGGTTGACCCGGTTGTCCTCCACTACCAGCAGACACAGCCCGGAAACCACTTCCGGCAGGTCCTGATTGTTTGGCTTGCAGACGGGGACATGTGCCTTGGCATGAAAATCCATGGCCAGATACACGGAAGTACCCTCTTCCTCGGTGCTGTCCACGGCGAGCGAGGCGCCCAGTAGGGTCACGAGACGCTTGACGATGCCGAGTCCTAGCCCCGTGCCCTGATGTCGTCTGACGTATGAGCCGTCCACCTGCGTAAAGGGTTCAAAGATCATATCCAGCTTTTCCGAAGGAATACCTATGCCTGTGTCGGCAATGACAAACAACAGGCGGATCGAGGTTTCGCGTTCGCGCAGTTTGCTGACGGAAATGCTGACGCTGCCAGAGTCGGTGAACTTTATGGCGTTGCCCACCAGATTGAAGAGTACCTGCCGCAAGCGGGCCTTGCCCCCGATGACCTGTTCGGGCACGTCGTCATCCACTTGCAGGAGCATCTCGATGCCTCTGTGCTTCGCTTCGTCAAGGAAGGGCTGCACCGCCTGAGTCATGAAGGAGGTAATATTGAACTCTTCCTGAAGTACTTCAAGCCTGCCCGCTTCGATCTTGGTGAAGTCGAGAATGTCGTTGATGATGGACAGCAGGTTGCGCCCGGAGGAAAGGGCGGTGTTCACGTAATCGATCTGCTCTTCGTCCATCTCGGTAATCTGCAGCAGTTGCAGCATTCCGAGCACACCGTTGAGAGGGGTGCGAATTTCGTGGCTCATGTTGGCGAGGAATTCGCTTTTGCTGTAGTTGGCGGCCTCGGCTTCCTCCTTGGCTGCCAGAAGGTCGTGTTCGTGACGTTTGCGGGTGATGGCAAGCGCGGTCTGCTCCGAAACCGCCTGCAACAGCGATGCATCGCGGGCGGAGTAGTGCTGAGGGTTGGAGTAGTGTTGCACGGCCACGACACCTATGACCTGACCTTCGATCTTGAGCGGAACTCCCAGCCACACTGCGGAAGGGTGGCCATGATGGTCCTGTTCGCTGGACCCGTACCTGGTCATGAATTCCTCGCGGCTGACTATCTCCGTCCGGTCGTGCCTGCCCAGATCCTGCTCGAAGAGCGTGCGAGGCAGCGGTTCGCTGGTGACCAGCAGCGGGTTGCCCCGTTCGATGACCTGCCCAGTGAAGCTTCTGATCGAGGCATCCTTTATGGGATGGATCGTTCCGAGGAAGTCGTCGTGCTCATCTTCGAAATATACAAAACGGAAGGTCTTGCCGTCCTGTTCTGTCAGGGCGATGAACATGTTGTTGGCGTCCATGTACTCGTTCAGGGCGCCATGGATTCTGCCGTACAGAGCTTCGAGATCACCGGAGTCGCTTACCGCGTTGGAGATGCGGTAGAGCAGGGCGGCCACGGTTTCGTTGTAACGCCTGCGGGAAACGTCCATGAAGGTCCAGATGACGCTCTTTTCCGGTTCTTCCGGGTCGAGCGCCTTGGCCTGAAGACTGCACCAGAAAAAGGTTCCGTCAGAGCGGGCAAGCTGTTTTTCCGATTGGTAGCGGCCGTTTTCACGCAGCGATTCAAACACTTCGCCTCTGAGCTGTTCGTAGGACTCCGTCTCGGGCAGGAAGACCGCCGGGCTTCGTCCCTTGAGGGCGTCGGCGATGTAGCCGAATGTCTGGGCTCCCTTTGCGTTGATGCGGGTGATCCTGCCGTTGCGGGTCATGCCGATGCCGATGAGCGAGTTCTGATACAAAGTCTGGGTCTCGTGCAGGGCGTCACGCAGGCGGCGTTCGCTCTGCTTGCGTTTGCCGATGTCGCGAATGATGGCCATGTACCCGTATTCGGTGCCCTCCTCGGCATCGGCGATGGTTGAGAAGGACAGCTCGCAGTCAATCGAGGAGCCGTCCCGCCGGGCGAGGGTCCATTCCCCGTTCCAGCTCCCGGTCCGGATCAGCTGCGGTTCCATGCTGTTCAAGAGGGTGCGGTGGCTGTTGCCCGAGGGGTGGAGTACCGAGGCGGATTTGCCGGCGTCCTCTTCGGGGCTCAGATCGAATGTCCGGCAGGCGGCACTGTTCATGGCGGATATGGTATGATCCTTCTCGAACAGGAGGATCGGGTCCGGCGAACTGTCGAACAAGGCCCGGAAGCGTTCGCGGCTCCGGGATTCCTTGATGCGGGCCCGCTCTTCTTCCGTGACGTCACGGATGGCCACCACCGCGTGGGTGGTCTTTTCGCCGTCGTCGAAGGGCAGAAATTCGAACTCGTAGCAGCCCGCCCGCTCGGGAAGCAACGGGAGCCAGTTGCGGGCGGTGGCCGGGCGGCCCTCAAAGCATCGCGCAAGGTGGGGGTGGACCATTGTCCGGAACGCTGCCGACGTCCAGAGGTTCTGGACATGCATTCCGTGAACGTCGCCGGAAACGGGCGAGGCGTCGCGCAGGGCCTTGTTGGCTGCCACCACGGTCAGCTCCCGGTCGAGCATCATGATGAAATCGGGCGAAGCGTTGGTGATGGCCTCGAAATATCGCAGCCGCTGCTCCATTTCGATGCGGTCGGTGATGTCGGCAAAGGAGATGAAGGCGGCATCGCTGCCGTCCACGTCAATGAGGTTTGCCGTGGACAGGGCCCAGAAATGTCTGCCAGAATAGCTGCGAAGCTGAATCGCCTCTGCCCTGAAGGACCCGTCACGTTTGAGCCGTTCCATGAGCCTTTCCCGCTCGGAAAGGTCCACGTAGAAACCTTCCGTGGTCATTTCCCAAGGGGCTTTCTCCGGCATCTCGAAGGCTTCGAGGGCCATGCGGTTGGCGAAAAGCAGTCGTCTGCTATTCAGGTCCACCAGCACCGCAGGCAGGGGGGAGTGCTCCATGAGCTCCCGGAACCGTTCCTCACTGCGTCGGAGCTTTTTCTCCATACGGCGGATTTCGGAAATGTCGGTTCCAGTGCCCACCATTCCGGCCACTTGGCCCTTGGCGTCGAAATAAACCGCCTTGCGGATGAGCATTCGAAGTTTCTGGCCCATGGCGGTCGGCAGGTCGGTCTCGTACTGCTGAACCCCCCTGTCCCTGAGCAGTTCAGCGTCCTTTTCGCTGAGTTCGTGCCCTTTCTCCCCGAAAATGTCGTTTGCACCCGAACCGATCACATCCTGTTTCGTGGCGCCGAACAGGTCGAGGAACGCTTCGTTGCAGCCGACGTATCTGCCTTCGGCATCCTTGATGAAAGTCGGGTTGGGCAGGGCGTCCATGACTGTCTGGAGAAAGCTGAGCTGGTTGGAGAGGGCCTGCTCTGCCCCTATGCGTTCGTTGATCTCCTGTTGCAGTCGTTCATTGGCCTGTGAAAGTCGCTGATTGTATTCGGTTTCAGCCTCACGGAGCTTTTGCATTTCACGGTTTCGTTCCGTGAGGTAGCGCGTGCGGGCCACCGCCTTGGCGATGACGCTTTCCAGCTCTTTGGTGAAATTCGGGCCTTTGATGACGTAATCCCACGCCCCGGCGCGGATGGTGCGAACGGCCTCCTCGGCCCCGGTTTCGCCGCTGAGCATGATGAACGGCACTTCGGGAGCGCTGGCGGCGAGCTCCTCCACGACATCCAGCCCGGAAATACCCGGCAGGCGCAGGTCCACCAGCGCCAGCGAATGCTTTGCCGCGTCGAACCGCTCCACGCCCTGTTCGCCGGTCTCGACCTCTTCCGTGGCGTAGCCGAGCGCCTGCAGCCGGGCGGCAAGCAGCATCCGGAATCTCAGATCGTCATCTATGATGAGAATGGTGATCGCGTTATCCATGGTAATCCAGAATTTAATTCAGCATTAGCGCATATGNCTGCTGTAAGCTATATCGTGGGACACATTTCTAACGCGTCGAAGATTGTCACCGCCACCATCCCGGTCGCGAGAAACCTGCATGAAGCGGATTTACGACCGCTTCTTTTTTCCATACAAGGACTTGGAGGCGAGTGATTGCACAGGGATGAATTACCAACTTTTCGAGAGAAGCGATGCGTATTTCCGAAAGACTGTCCAGACTGAAGCCCTCGGCCACTCTGGCCGTGAACACCAAAGCTCAGGAACTTCGTGCGCAGGGGCGGGAGATCGTCTCCCTCGCTGTGGGGCAGCCGGATTTCGGCACCCCGGCGCATGTGGTCGAAGCCGCCAAGGCCGCCCTTGACGAAGGGTTCACCCGGTACACTCCGGTGCCGGGAATTCCGGAACTGCGCGAGGCCGTTGCCGATTACTACGGCCGCTTCTACGGTATCACAGCCGTACAGGAGAATGCGATAATCTCCAACGGCGGCAAGCAGGTGCTCTACAACCTGCTCATGGCGCTGGTGAATCCCGGCGACGAGGTGCTGGTGCCCGCGCCATACTGGGTGAGCTATCCCGCCATGATTGAGCTTGCGGAAGGCCGCTGCGTCACCGTGCCCACCGAAGCGGAAAACGATTTTCTGGTGAGCGTCGAAGGATTGGAAGCCGCACGGACCGAGCGGACCCGCGTGCTGGTCCTCAACTCCCCCTCCAACCCCACCGGTTGCTGCTACACGCAGGACCAGCTGGACGGGATCGCGCAGTGGGCGCTGGACAACGGCGTGTTCATCATCTCCGACGAGGTTTATGACCGGCTGGTCTACGCCCCGGTGGAACCGGCCACCCTCGCCCGCTTCTGGCAGAAGCACCCCGAGAGCTGCGCGCTGGTGGGCGCACTTTCCAAGAGCTTCTGCATGACCGGCTGGCGTCTGGGCTGGGCCCTTGCAGCCGAGGAACTGGTCAAGGCCATGAGCAAGATTCAGGGTCAGTCCACCTCCAACGTCTCCTCCTTCTCCCAGAAGGCTGGTGTTGTGGCGCTGGCCGGGGAATGGGACATCGTGGAGCAGATGAAGGAGGCCTTCGTGCGCCGCCGCGACATCGCCCACGAAATCATCACCTCGTGGGGCGCGCCCTGTCCCAAGCCGGACGGGGCTTTCTATCTTTTCCCCGTACTGGACGCTTTCTATACCGAGGACGCGCCGGACTCCGCAGCCATGTGCAACAAGATTCTCGAAGAGGCCGGGGTGGCCCTGGTGCCCGGTTCGGCCTTCGGTGATGACCGCTGCATCCGTTTTTCCTATGCAGTGGATGACGATACCCTGCGCGACGCACTAACCCGCGTCGGCAAAGTGCTGACCGGAAAATAGCCCGGTTTGCCTATCCAAGAATGAAACGGGCCGCTCCCTTGGGGGCGGCCCGTTTTTTACGCGCGTCGCGATCGCCGCGATTATCGTATGATCATCACGGATATGGGTGCGTTTTCCATGACCTTTTCCACCATGCTGCCGCGCAGCTTACCCACCGGGGCGGGCAGGGCCACGAGGGTGTAGTCCTCGGCGGCTGCAAGCACGGCCTCAGCGGAGTTTTCCACCTCGAAGGTTTCATCAATGGGGGGGCTGTCCAGCGGCAGGGCTCGCCGCGCCTTTTCGATCACCTCCATGCCCGCCGTGCTTGCAACGGAAAGGGGGATGCCGCAGGCTCGGGCGATTTTGGCCAGCCGCGGCAGACATCCTGCGGCGAGGCCGGAACCGTCCAGCACCGCGAGGATGGCCCCTTCGGTCTTGAGGCGGCGGGCAATGATGATGGGGCACGGCAGCCGCTGGGCGATGCGGTAGGCCATGGGCGTGGCGGAGACGAGTTTCTTGAACCCGGTGGGATTCTCGCCGGGGGCGCCCACGATGGCAATGTCCACGTCCTCTATGTCGCACTGCTCGGCGATGACGCCGGGGATGTCCGTGCCGCTTCGCAGGTGCAGGGCCACGGTGCCGCCGCAGGGAGTGTTGTACGAAACCACGTATTCGCCGGCAGGGTCGCCGGAGATGGCCCGATGCTCCAGCTGAACGCTTTCCTGTCCGGGAATCTCCCCGAGTTCGGCAAAAATGTCGCGAGCTTTCTTGAGCCGTTTGAGCCCGGGCAGCTCCAGCCCCCAGCCGAGCATCTGTTCGCGGGCCACGCGAAGCTCCAGCCCGCCGGAGTGCAGGCCGCTGTCCGGTTCGCGCACCGTGAGCAGGGAGGTGTCCGTGCACTGCCTGCGGCTGAGCAGGGCGGCGAAAGCCAGCGCCTCGTATGCTTCCGGTCCCCCGCCGATACTCACGAGAATGTTCATGGTGTCTTTATGCATGATGTCTCCTCAGCCTCCGAGAAACGGCCAGTAGAATTTTGCGAAGATGATCAGGATGATGAAGGACATGAGCGCCAGCCGCCATCCCGCTTTCAGGAAGTCGGCGCTGGCCAGATACCCCGAGGAGCGCACGATGGAGCTCGCCGGAGTGCCGATGACGGTAAGATAGGCAAACGATGAGGCCATGGCCGTTATGAACCCGGCGGCCAGCGGGTTGGCTCCCGCTTCGACGGCGATGCTCAAGACGATGGGGCCGAGCACTGCCACGGCCGCGCCGTTGGACATGGTGTTGGTCATGGCCGTGGTCAGGAGCATGATGCAGGCCAGCAGGCCGATGCCGGAACCGAGGCCCAGCGGCACGAGCATGTCCAGAAACCCCGCGGCCACCCACGCGGCGGCACCGGTCTCCTGCATCTGCTGACCGAGGGATATGGCCGCCCCGTAAAGCAGCACCACACCCCAGTTCACGCCGGAATTCAGGTCCTCCCAGCGCACCAGCCCGGCAAGCAGGAAGCTCGCGGCCCCGGCAATGGCGATGGTGCCCATGCCCACCTCGGTGGAAAAGAGTATCCATGCGGTCACCGTAAGCAGGAAAATGAGGATCGTGGCGTAGTGCCTGCCCTGAAGCGAGCCCTGTTTTCCGACCTGTTCCCGCAGCCTGCGCACGGCGTGCGAGAGGTCTTCGGAAGGGGCCGGGAAGGTCTTGCGCAGAATCCAGTGCATGAAGGGCAGTTGTGCGAGAAAGACGGGGTAGGCAAAGAGCATCCACTGCCCGTACCCCACGTCGTAGATGGCTGTGGCCGGGTCCGAAGGCTTGTGGAAGAAGTCGCCCCAGTATTCGATCATGATGGCGTTTCGCGCTCCGCCCGAGGGGGTGCCGATACCCGCCATGCAGCATGCATAGGATATGGAGAACAGAAAGAGCAGGGCCAGCCGGCGTCGGCGTTCCTCGTCCTCCTCCGCAAGCTGGATGAGCGTCAGGGCCACGGGGAGCATCATGGCGGCAACGGTGTGCTCGCCTATGAACGAGGCCAGCAGGCCCGAGACCACGGAGATGCCCAGCGCAATGCGGTAGGTGTTGGTGCCGGTGGCCTTGACGATGACCAGCGCGAGCCGTTTGTCCAACTGCTGCTTGACCATGGCCACCGCCAGCATGAGCGAGCCCATGATGAACAGCACGGCATCCTTCATCAGACTGCGGGCCACGTCGGACGAATCGAGACCGAGCAGGAATATCTGCCCCAGCACGATGAGAAGGGCCACCGAAGGCAGCGGCACCGGTTCCTTGATGAACAGGGTGGTGGCCGCAAGCGTCATGACCAGCACCTTCCAGCCCGCGGACGTGAGGCCCGGCGGAACAGGCAGAAGCAGCAGTATGCCGACGGCGGCGAGGGTTATGAGCAGCCAGCGCTTGTCGTAGGCCCAGTGGATCATACCGGGTCTATACACGCTCCGGCGCGTTTATGCCAAGGGAGAGGACGTTATTCCTTTTCCTCGGCAAAGGCGCGACGCAACTCTCTGGCCGCCTCGGCCGGGTCTTCTGCGCGGCAGATGGCGGAAACCACGGCCAGCCCGTCAGCTCCGAGTGAGCGCAGGTGTCCGGCGCACCGGGCCGTGACCGAGCCGATGGCTACGGAAGGGTGTCTGGTCATGCCCCTTCGCCGTGCAAAGCCCTCGAATCCGAGCGGCTCCGAGTGGTCGGCCTTGGTGTTGGTGGGAAACACCGGCCCGAGGCCCAGATAATCCACGTCCAGCGTTTCCGCCTCAAGCACCTGCGCGTCAGTGTCCATACTCAAGCCGATGATGGCGTCGGGGCCCATGAGGCGGCGCGCGATATCCACCGGCATGTCGGACTGCCCAACGTGCACGCCCTCGGCGCCGACGGCCAGTGCCACGTCGATGCGGTCGTTGATGATCAGCGGCACCCCTGCGGGCGCAAGGATGCGCTTCAGGGAGCCGGCGGTTTCCAGATACTCGCGGGTGGAAACGTCCTTTTCCCGCAGCTGGACCATGGTAACGCCGCCTTCAACGGCCAGCCTTACCACCTCTTCAAGGGGCCGCTCCCCACAGGAGGAGCGGCCCGCGATGAGATAGCAGGTGAGGTCGAAACCCCGCTTCATGCTAGTCCTCCGCAATCAGACGCTGATGGATGTCCTCGGCGACCTTCTCGCCGGAGAGCAGCATGCCTCCGAAGACCGGGCCCATGCGATAGGAACCGAAGGTGGCGTTGGCGGCCATGCCCGCGACCCACACGCCGGGGAAGACCTCGCGGGTGTGGTTGACGGTGTTGGTCTCGGCCACGTCGGCCCACATGGACTGCTCGCCCTCAATGGAGCCGGAGGGGGTGTTCAGGGAGATGTCGTTCTTGCGGCACAGGGTCTTGAGCACTTCGGTGTCGTGGCCGGTGGCTTCGATGACGTGCTTGCAGTGAATGACCAGCGGATCCACGTGCAGTCCGGCGATCTCCACGGGAGAGGAGTTGATGACCAGTCCGTTGACGCGCTTCTGGCCGTCTTCTTCGCGGATGCAGACGTCTTCAACGCTCATGCAGTTGAACACGCGCATCCCGGCGATGGTGGCGGCTGAAGCCAGCGTGGTGGTGGCGGTGACGGCGTCGCAGGTCCAGTACTCGTCGTCCCAGTGCTTCATGGGAACGCCGATGTCTTCCAGCACGTGTTTGGACTCGTCCTGAACCACGATGATGTTCCAGGTCATGCCGCCGCCCCACATGCCGCCGCCCAGCGAGAGCTTGCGCTCGAACATGGCGACCTTGTGGCCTTTTTTGGCGAGGTTCATACCGGCGGTCATGCCGGAGGGGCCGCCGCCGACGATGGCGACGTCAAGCTCCAGCGAATCGCGGAACTTGTTGTAGTACTCGGTGATGATGGCGTCAGAGATGACTTTTTCGTTGAGGGACATGCGTTTCCTCCGCTTGCGGTTTGTTGCGGTCGGCGCGATCCGAAAGGCGCCGACCCCCTTTTGGCAAGGAGGCACGAACGTCAGGAGTGTCTTGAGAAGATGTCCCATGCCGGACGGCTCGGGACAGGGCTTCCGATTTCCCTACGTCAGTGCAAACTGAATCAGGTTCCAAGGGTATGATCTCAGTCCCGGCACGTGCCGGGACACCCCTATCGGATCGAGACAATGTCTACCGCAAAGGGTCGGAGTTCGCAAGGGGGGAGTTGATCAGGCAATCAAGTTCAAGGGACTTCAGAGAACCGCAACAATCCCGAGCAGGCCGCACAACTCTCCCAGCACGATGCTCGCGCCGAGGAAGTCGCCGTTGCTGCCGTTCACCTCTTTTGCCAGCTTGTGCAGGGGGATGAGCGTGATGATCAGGAGAGCGGCAGTGATTGCAAGGGCCTGCGGCGGGAGCAGCAGTGCGCCGATGGCGAGGGTCATGGCCGCGTTGACCGCAAGCGTCTTCAAGGTGGCCCCGGAGTAGAACAGGGAGCCGAGCCCGGGCCGGGCAAAGCGTTTGCCGACCACGCCGAAGGCCACGCAATTGAGTCGTCCGGTCATGAAGGGCCAGAGTGCGGCCGCGGGGTTTCCTTTGGCGAACAGGGCCGCGAAGAGCACGAGCTGTCCGGCAAGGGTCATGACAAGTGCGATGACGCCGAACGCGCCGCACCGGCTGTCCTTGATGACCGTCCAGAACCGTTGCGGATCGAAGTGCGCGGTAAAGGCGTCGCACACGTCGGCGATCCCGTCGTAGTGCAGGCCGCGTGTCAGCCAGAGCGAGGCCAGAACCACGAGCCACGCCTGAACCCACGGTTCGTCCCGGAAGAGCCCGAGCGCAAAGGGGAGGGTGATGACCGCGCCGAGCAGGAGGCCGGTGAGCGGCGTCCACGGCATGGTGCGGCGCATCTCCTCGTCCGTGGCGGCGCGTGCCGGGGCCAGCCGGGTCAGGAACCCGAGGGTCAGCAGAAATTCGTTCAGTGCCTTCATGCGTCCCACCTCAGGGTTACGGCATCACCCATGGAAAGGCCGAGCTGCCGGGCGGCCGAGCCGAGATTGACCGCTATCTCGAAGAAGCCCTGCGAGCCTTCCAGCAGGCCGGGCGCGCCTTCGGGCAGGTCGGAGTAGGTGTCCACCGCCGGGAGCTCCCGACCCAGCGGGGTGCTGATCTGAAGGTTGTGCAGCGGCCCGAGAGCGCCGGCGCGTAGGTTGAGCACGCAGTTGCCGAACCGGTCCACGTGCAGCACGCGTGCGGAGCACTTGCCCCGGCCCATGAGCGGCTCGGTCCAGAGCGGGCGCACGGTCTCCTCGGCGGAAACGGGGTGGCAGAAGCCGCTGAGGGCTTCGCCCCGTGCGATGCGTGCGGCAATCGGCGCAAAGATGTCGCGGCCGTGGAAGGTGGCGGAAGCCTTTTCCGGCAACTGGTTCACGTGATGAAGTTCGGCATGTTCAGGAATCAGCGCGAGGGCGGCCAGTCCGTTGTCAGGGGCCACGATGGTCCGCCCGTCCTGACGGGCTACAAGGATGGGACGTCCCGAACCCACACCGGGATCCACGACCGCCAGCAGCACCGCTCCTTCCGGAAAGTGCGGGGCCGAGGCCGCCAGAAAGAAGGCCCCCTGAGCGATGTTGAACGGTTCGACCCCGTGGGTGAGGTCAGTCACCGTGCTGTCGGGACACTCCCGGGCCAGTACGGCCTTCATCTGACCCACGTACGGGTCGTCGAGGCCGAAGTCCGTAAGCAGTGCGATGAGGGAATGCATGGTTAGTACAGCTTCCTTGCCGAGAAGCCGCTGCCCACCACGTGGAAGCCCGAGCCGGTGATGGTGAAGGCCTCCGGGTCAAGCGAGTAGACGATCTCCTCAAGCCGTTTGACCTGAACGTTGGTGACCATGGTCATGACCACGTCCTTGCTGTCGCCGGTCCAGCCGCCGCGTCCTTCCAGAACGGTGGCTCCCCGGTCCAGTTTCTTGAAAATGGCCTGCATGATCTCCTGCGGTTTTTCCGAGATGATCATGACCATCTTGCGTTCGCCGAACATGCCCATGACGTACTCGATGGCCACGGCGATGACGAAGGCCATGGCGATTGAGTAGAGCACCACGGACAGTTGCAGGAAAAAGAACCCTGCCAGAAACTGGAGGAAGTTGAACCAGAACTCGAACGCGCCCATGGACACGTTGAACCGCTGCTTGCCGATGACCGCAAGAATGTCCGACCCGCCGGTGGAGCCCAGCGAGCGCAGACTCATGCCCACCCCGGCACCGAGCAGCCCGCCGCAGGTAATCACCGCCAGCCAGACGTCCTCGATGGGCAGGGTGTAGTCGATGAGGTCGATGAAGATGGCGGAGACGAACATTCCGTAAAGGCTGTAGAAAAAGAACCGTCTGCTGACGAAGACCCAACCGAGCACGAAGACCGGCACGTTGAGCAGAAAGTACCACTGCCCTGTGGTGAGCCCGCCGAAGGCGTAATAGAAAAGCAATGCCAGACCGGACATGCCGCCGGTGAGCAGGCCGTGAGGGATGGCGATGGCCTTGACTGCAAAGGCGACCAGCCATGAGCCGACGGTGATAAGGGCGATGTTCCACGGAACGCCGAAGGTCAGGCGGCGGAAACGTTCTTCGAGAGCGGGTGAAATCATGTGTGTTGCAACCTCCGCGCACAGCTTTATCCGGTTTGCGTGCGGTTTGGAAGCCCGGAACGAAAACGACCCGCTTCCGTAGAAGCGGGCCGGGAAGTACTACTTTTGCTTGCCTTTGCCCTTGCCTCCGCGGGCTTTGGACTTGCCTTTGCCTTTTGAGCCGCGGTCATCATCGTAGTCTTCGTAGCTACGGTCGTCGCGGTCATAATCCTTGCCATGCTTCATCTTTGCGCCTTTGCCGGGGTGTCCCTTGCCTTTGCCGGCACTCCCCTGGCCCTTGCCGAGCACGGAGGGGTGGGCGCCCACTTCACGGGCTATGCGGCCCCAGCCCATGCCGGAGTTTCGCATGCTTCGGATCTCGGCCCTTGAGTGTCCGGATTCGCGAGCCAGCGCATCGACCTTGGCTTCATCCAGCGACTGCTGCGCGTCGCGGTATTGTTCGCGGGAGCGCTGATATTCCCGCCGCCGCTCCTCGATGATGTCCCCGTTGCCGATGCGGCGGGCTTCCTCAAGGGCGCGCCGCGCCCGCTCCACCTGCTCGGCAGTGCGGTCAACGCGTTCCAGAATGGAATCCACGGTCGAGAGGGGGGTGTCCTGCGCCATGGCTTGAGGCGCAAGGAAAAGGGACAGCAGCATGAGCCCGAGTGCCAGTCGTTTCATAGTCATTCTCCCGTTTTTGCTTTCATATACGCACGAACGGGCAAAGAGGACCATGAGAATATTACGAACCCCAGCGGACCGCACTGCTTCCGCAACTGGCTTCCTTGAACCGTTTGTTGGGGTCGGACTTCCAGAGCAGCAGGGGGGTCATGGGTTTGTGCGGGCCGATATCCACGCGCATGGCGGAAAAGGCTCCGAGCCAGCCCGGGTACAGTCTGTTGTTGAGCGCGGCCCACGGGGCGCACTCCTTCCAAGTGTTCAACGGGCCGGGCAGAACGGAGCGGGAAAAGGTAGGTCGGTTGCCCGTGGCGCGGACCATTGATCCGACTCGGAAGCCGGTGAGCATGTCCGCGCGGCTCATGGTGCCGCTGCTGCGGCGTACATTGAGCAGATGATACAGCGAGAAGCGGTTGAGAAAACCTATGAGCAGCCCTCGTTCCGCAACGCGCGCGGCCTCTTCGAGCATCTCCTGGGGCCGGGGGCAGAACTCCAGCACGCTCCAGAGCACGACATAGTCGAAGTCGTCATCATCAAAGGGCATGTGCGTGCCGTCGCCAACATACAGGCTCGCGTTGTTGCCCAGCCTGCGGCGTGCGCCGGAGAGCATGGAATCGCTCTTGTCCAGTCCGGTGACGTCAAAGCCCATGCGCCAGAGCGATTCGAGAAAGATGCCGGTTCCGCAGCCCACTTCGAGGATGCGTCTGCCACGCCGCTGCCAGGCGGCGGTCATGGCTTCGAGCAGCATGTTCTCGCGGCTCAGGGCGACATGCCCTTCTGGCGAGTCGAACCAGCTTTCATATTGTTGTGCGTTCCAGCGCATCGGGCCTCCGTGGCAATGTATGAACCGTTGATACCAGTTACAGCGGCCCGACGAAAGTGCTTCCGGAACAATGCGGCACCCGGGCGGAGTGGATCAGCGCTAGCGGACCCGGCCCTGTGGCACGGTCTATAATCATGCTGTATATAAGCGACTTGTCAACCGCAGCCATCCGGTCTACCAAGGATGCGGGCGGCAATAATTGACAGCTCGTGTGCGACACGGGTACTCTCCGGTAAATACTACCACTTTTTTACACACGCATTGGTCGCGAGGTAAACCGGTTCCATGTCATTGTTTTCGAGTAGCATAGGTCTTCGCAAGGACTCGATCCGCATCACGGATGCCGAGTTCGTGGAACTGCGCGACTTCATATACGAAAAAAGCGGTATCTTCGTGGACGAGAAGCGGAAGTATCTCTTTGAGAGCCGTTTCCGCAAACGGCTCGGGGAGCTCGGGCTTTCCAGCTTTTCGGACTACATCAAGTTTCTCAAGTTCGACTCCGCGCGGCGCGAGGAGATGGTGCGTCTTTTTGAAATGGTCACCACCAACGAGACCAGCTTCTTTCGCGACCAGAAACAGCTCGACGCCTTTCGCGACCATGTGCTCAAGGATGTAATCGACCAGCAGCGCGCCGCCAAGAAGATGGAGCTCAACATCTGGTCCGCAGGGTGCTCTTCAGGCGAGGAACCGTACACCCTCTCCATCATCCTGCACGAAATGCTCGGCCTTGAGATCTCCCGCTGGCGCATCCGCATCTCCGCCAACGACCTTTCCAAGGCCATGATCGACAAGGCGCGCGAAGGACTCTATCCGGAGTATGCCTTCAAGACCACCCCGGACGCCATGCGCAAGAAGTATTTCAAGCAGGACGGCGATCTTTGGCGCATCAACCGGGACGTGACGCGAATGGTGGATTTCAAGCTCATGAACCTGAATGAGAGCGCCACCCTGAAGCGGATACCGCGGTCGCACATCGTGTTCTGCCGCAATGTCATAATCTATTTTGACGAAAGCATGAAGAAGAGGGTCGTGAACTCGTTTTACGACAACCTCGTACCGGGCGGGTATCTCATGCTGGGACACTCGGAGTCGCTGCACAAGGTCTCCAAGACCTTCAAACCGATATTCCATCCCGGCGCCATCGCCTACAAGAAAGAGTAGGCCTGGGGGGTCTGTTTGCCGATACACACCATTGATGAACTACAGCCGGGCATGGTCCTCGCCGACGACCTCAAAGCCGCCGACGGGCGCCTGCTCCTGCCCAGAGGACTCACGCTGGAGCAGCGGCATATCGAGCTGCTGAAACGCCTCGGTGTCAAGGAGGCCAGCGCCCGCACCGTCTGCGAACCCGAAGCCGAGGAAGCCGAAGCCATCGCCGACTACGTGCGCGACTTCTTCCTCTACTGCAACCCGGATCGTCCCGTGGTGCTTGAGCTGTTTCGCATAGCCCTCGACCGCACCGCAGCCGCGGTCTGTGGTGGCTGGGAACTGCCGGATACCAGTGAAAGAAGAGCCACCAACGTCGAGCACCTCGATGACCTCTTCCTCAAAGGCATGGGCGGCCCGGAAGACTGCGTGAATCGCGAAAGCGAGCTCGAAAGTTTCCCCGACATCTATTTCCGCATCCGCGAAGTGCTCGAATCGGAATCCGGTAACGCCGATCGCGTCGCGCAGGTCGTCAGCACAGACGTAGGGCTGTCCGCCAAGCTGCTCAAGCTGGTCAACAGCCCGTTCTACGGATTCCCGTCACGCATCGACTCCATCAGCCGCGCCGTGGCGCTTGTGGGCGGGAACGAACTTTCCACCCTCGCCCTCGGCATTTCCACCATCAATTACTTCAAGAACATCCCCAAGGAACTCGTGGACATGCGCAGCTTCTGGAGACACTCCATCAGTTGCGGCATATTTGCCCGAGTCCTGGCCGCCAAACAGCATGGCTTGCAGCCCGAGCGGTTCTTCATCGGCGGTCTGCTGCATGACGTGGGACGCCTCATCATGTTCAAGATGCTTCCCTATGCCTGTACCGAAGCCATGCTGTTCGCCCGCGAAAACAGCATCCCCCTCGTGGAAGCCGAAAAGACCGTCATAGGCTTCTGCCACACCGACGTGAGCGAGTTGCTGCTCAAGCAGTGGCAGTTCCCCGAATCGCTCTCCGAAATGATCAACCACCACCATGATCCCATGACACGCCCCAACGCCCTTGAACCCGCCGTCCTGCACGTTGCCGACAACATGGCAAACGCCGTGGAAGTGGCTGAGGGCGGCATGTACGTCGTGCCCGGTTTCAAGGATGGAGCATGGGAACTGCTCGGACTGCCCCCCGAGTACCTGCGGGAAGCCGTGGAGCAGTACGAAGACCAGGTCGATCAGATCATGGACGCCTTTTTCTAAATCTGCCGGGAATTATTGAGAAGATCGCCTCAGGCGGTCTTCTCATGCCTTGGACCAGGCCCAGCGGACGATGTCCGCGCTGTTGAGCGCTCCGGGCTGTCTGGCTTTTTCCCGTCCTTTTTCGAACAGCACCAGTGTGGGAATGGACTGAATGCCGAAGCGGGCTCCGATCTGCTGCTCGGTTTCGGTGTTCACCTTCGCAAGCAGCATTTCGGGCGCGAGTTCCGAAGCTGCTTTTTCGAACTGGGGCGCCATCATCTTGCAGGGGCCGCACCATGGTGCCCAGAAATCCACCAGAACGGGTACGCCCGATTTGGCGATGATCTTTTCAAAGTTGGCGCTGGTCAGCTCGACGGGATGCTTCGGCAGGAGCGGCGCCTTGCATTTGCCGCAGGCGGCCTGCGCGGCCCGGCTGACGTCGATCCGATTGGTGGCGGAACATTGGGGACAGACTGCGTGCATCATGTTCATAAGTCCTTTTTTGAGCCATGATAGCAATCCTGCTGATTACGGCAAGATCACAGGCCGAGATTTTCCAGCATGAAATGCAAATGCGATTTCAGTTCGGCGAGGATGCCTTCGTCGTCGTCCGGAAAGGCGGCGGGTTCGAGTTCGAGGGTAATCAGGCCGGTGTATTGGCGGGCGGCGAGCCTGTGCAGAAATTCCGTCAGCGGGAGGGGCCCGGTTCCGGGAGCCATGTGTTCGCGGTAGCCGCGCGCATCGGAAAAATGGACGTGGCGAAGCAGATCACCGGGAACACGGTCGAGAGCGTCGAGGATGTCGCGGCCGGAAACCCCGAGATGGCAGACGTCGAGGGTCAGGCCGACATTCTTGTCGCGGCACTGGTCCATGAGCTTGTCCAGCGGGTCCTTGCCGAAGGGGCTTTCGACCCACGGCATGTTTTCAAGCGAATATTCCACGCGTCCCTTGGCGTCTAGCAGGTCGGGCAGATCATAGGCGCGCTGGAACCAGCGGGAGGAGATCAGGCCGCCGAGGCCGGGCTGCGGCGGGTGCAGGGTGATGTGGTTGGCCTGCGGCAGATGGTTGGCCAGCGCGGTGGTTGCGCGCCACGAGTTGAGATGGCCGCCCCAGCGGCTCCAGTTGCGGAAAGGGGCGTGCAGGCTGCGCACGGGACAGGCGTCGTGCACGGCGGTCATGCCTTCGCCCGGTGCCATGCCGGGGGAATTGACGATAAGCTCCAGTCCCTCAAAGCCGGCGCGAGCGGCAAGTCCTGCCACGTGTGCGGTCGGCAGGTGGAAAAGGCTGCCCGTGGACAGCAATACCGTTGGGCGCGAGGGAGCTTCCATGAAAGCATCATGCCCCGGCTTGCGGCAAAAGCAAGTGGATATTCGGGGAAGGGACGTGATGCGGCGGTGAACGGTGGTGGATTTCAGGTACGCTATGTTTTACAACTCTGGGCGGAGGATGACCATGCGAATGCTGCTTCTGCTTATCGGCCTGATTGCCGTGAACGCAATGCCTGCGCTGGCGGGCCGCTGCGTGTCGGGCAACTGCACGGAAGGCGAGGGGATATATCTTTACGACGACCTCAAGCGGTACGAAGGCGAGTTCCACAACGCCACGGCCGACGGTTCCGGCACCATCCATTACCCTGCGGGAGCGTGGTACGAAGGCGAGGTGTACGACGGCAGGCCGCACGGCGACGGCACGCTGCACGGCTGGCGCGGCTGGAAGCACAAAGGAAGCTTTCATCACGGCTGGGAGCATGGTGACGGGATCTTCACCGACCGTGACGGCGCGCGCTTTCACGGCACCTTTGCGGGCGGATACCGCCATGGCCCGGCGTTGCGTGTGGAGCCGGACGGCACGGTGGTCCGCGAGCTGTGGATCAACGGTCGCTTCGTGCGTCGCCTGCAGCACGGCGAGCAGCCCAGCGAGTTGGAGTGGAACGGTTCGTTGCCCGCGCCGCCCAAGGTCCCATGGGATCCGAAATATCCCACAGGGTGCCTTTCCGGAGACTGCACTGACGGCACCGGTGTCTACGTGTTCGATACGGGGCAACGCTACGAGGGCGAATTTCGCGAGGGCCGCAGCTTCGGGCAGGGGACACGCTATTTTCCCAACGGTGACGTTTACGAAGGTGAGGAAGTCAACGGCACGCGGCACGGTGAGGGCATCTACCACTTTGCGGACGGTGATGTGTTCATGGGGCGTTTCAAGGATGACCGGCGCGAGGGTCCCGGCGCTTTCCGGCAGGCGGAAGGGTTTCTGTTCGTGGTCGCTTACAGGAACGGACAGCGGCACGGTCCCGGTACGGTGCATTATCCTGACGGCACGGTGCGCCATGCCCTCTGGGAAAACGGCGCTTTCGTGCGCTATCTCGACGAAGACGAGTTCCGTGAATTGAAGGAAAAGCAGATTCGCGAACGCAAAAAGACCGCCCTGAGCGAGCAGCCGGACCAACCGCTCTCCGAGAGCAACGCGACGCTTGCCGAGCCGTCGGGCAACGCCACGGCCGGAGCCGTTGCCCCGGCGCAGGCCAACGCTACTTCTTCTGATGCAGGGGCGACTTCTCGATCAGGTCCAGAATGACGATGGCCATGGAGATGTCCCGGCGGTTGCCTTCGGTCATGCACTCCACCAGATACTGCTTGAGCGGTCTCATGGCGACGACCAGCGCTTCGTGGCCGCACTCGTCCAGTCTGTAGGCCTTCTCCAGCGTATCGAGCATCATCATGGCCACGTCCTCGTCGTGGTGCCCCATGTGATAGCCGACGATATCCCGGGCCTTGAGCAGCCCGAAGACCACGTCCTCGATATTCGAATAGTTCCGTCCCCATATCTCGCTGCCGCGGATGTCAGGCTTGGGCGGACGCGCCGTTTCCCCCTGGCGGGCCGCCTCGCGGAACCTGTCTAGAGCAACTACGGTTCCCATGCACGCTCCTTGTGCTGAATTATGATGCCGTACATCTGATCGGCCACTTGCGGCACAGCAATAGGGGGAAATCCCGATTCGTGACCCCCGGTCGGCGCAGCTACTTGAAATCAGACCACTTTCGGGATATTTACCCGCAGTTCACAGGACATTTGAAGGAGAACCGTTCATGAATTCACGCGCGCTCAGGGCCGATCTGCTGCTGTTTGTCACCGCCGCCATCTGGGGGTTCGCCTTCGTCGCCCAGCGCGTGGGCATGGATCATGTAGGACCGCTCACCTTCAACGCCGTGCGCTTCGCCCTCGGCGCGGCCGCGCTTATCCCGCTCATTCGGGTGATGGAGCGCCAGCGCGACGCCGCCAAGGTGGCCACGCCGGTGGCCGTTCCTGAAGAAGCCCCGGCAATATCTCCAGCCAGTACTTCCTTTCTTATCAAAGGCGGGCTGATTCTCGGCGCCGCGCTGTTCCTCGGCTCCACCTTCCAGCAGCTCGGCCTCGCCGCTCCGCTTCTGGAAAGCTTCGGCTTCGCACCCTCGACGGCAGGCAAGGCCGGATTCATCACCGGGCTCTACGTGGTCTTCGTGCCGCTCATGGGGCTTGCCATGGGCCAGCGCGCCGGGCTCGGTTCATGGATAGGCTGCGTGCTGGCCGTAATCGGCATGTACCTGCTCTCCTTTTCCGGCAGCTTCTCCATTGATTTCGGTGACGCCCTCGTGCTCGTCAGCGCGGTCTTCTGGGCCATCCACGTGCTCATCATCGGCAAGATGTGCCCCGGCATGGACGGCGTGGATGCGGTCAAGCTCTCCAGCGTCCAGTTCGCGGTCTGTGCCATCCTGAGCCTCGTGGGCGCACTGCTCACCGAAGAGATCACCATGGTCGGCCTTTCCGGCGCCGCCTTGCCGATCCTCTACGGCGGCCTCATGTCCGTGGGCGTTGCCTACACGCTGCAGGTGGTCGCCCAACGCGACGCCAACTCCGCACACGCCGCCATCATCCTCAGCCTGGAATCCGTGTTCGCCGCCATCGGCGGATTCCTGATGCTCGGCGAGCTCCTGAGCATACGCGCTATGATCGGCTGCGGCCTGATGCTTGTGGGCATGATAATCTCCCAGCTCCGCCCCTGAGCCCCTGCGGCTTGACATTCGCCCCGCAACGGGCAACCCTTGGGGAACAAGGCTGAAACCGAACAATTCCAAGATACATTCGGAGATCTGAGCTATGAGCGACTTTTTCGGGCAGAGCGTGCCCTTTTTCAAGATGCAGGGCTGCGGCAACGACTTTGTGGTCATCGATAACCGCGAACTCGGCCTGCCGGAAGCCGAAATGAAGGACTGGGTCACCAAAATCTGTGCGCGCGCCTTCGGCGTTTACGCGGACGGACTCTTCTTCATCGACAACGCACCGAAAGGCTCGGGACTCGACTATCGCTGGCATTTCTTCAACAGCGACGGCAGCCGAGCCGAAATGTGCGGCAACGCCTCCCGCTGCATGGGCCGCCTTGCCTATGAACTCGGCGCAGCACCCCGCGAGCATACCTTCGGCACCGACGCAGGCCCCATCAAGGCCGAAGTCATCCTCGAAGGCGAAAAAGCCGGTGAAGTCAAAATCCAGCTCACCCCGGCACAAGGCATGACCCTGAATACCGAACTCGAAGTGGACGGCCAAACTCTTACAGTCCACCACGTGGACACCGGCGTCCCACACGCCGTCGTCTTCCTCGACGACGTGAACGCCATCGACATCAAACGCCTCGGCGCCGCCATCCGCTATCACGACCATTTCGCACCCGCTGGCTGCAATGCCAACTTTGCGCAGGTGCTCGACAAAGACACAATGCTCCTGCGAACCTACGAACGAGGCGTCGAAGACGAAACCTACGCCTGCGGAACCGGTGCCGCCGCCACCCAGATCGTGGCACACGAACTCGGCCTGACCAATGCCGAAGCCGCCCTCACCACCTCCGGCGGCGAAGTGCTCACCATCGCACTCGAAAACGGCAACGCCTTCCTGCAAGGCGCAGCCACACTCGTCTTCAAAGGCGAACTCTACCCCGAATCCATGGGCCTCAAACTGCCCTAGGACATTATTGAAAGATAAAAAAGGGCCGCCTCGCGAGGCGGCCTTTTTTTTTGTGCCTCCGGCGGGCAGGGGCGCTGCCCCTGCACCCCGCCAAAGGGCGGGCCCCCTTTGGAATCCCTGGGTTGTCAGCGGGGTTGCAGCTGTCGGGGCCATGCGACCGCACAGCCCGCGTCCCAGCTGCAACCCCGCTGACGGGGATTTGAATTCTGTGCGTCTTGGCTGACGAATTCCTGTAGCAGGAGTGAGTCAAGAAGAGCTTTCTCAGCTCACATGCTCACCATAATAACTCCCACCAACATTCCCAATCCCCGCCAACTCAACAACCGCCATCAGCCACCCCGCCAAGCCGCCTAAGAATTTCAGCTTTCGGAAAGCCGGGTGCGGCTTGGCAATACAAAGGTTTTTGGGAGATTCTTAAGAACCCTTTTGCAAAAGGGTTCTTAAGCCGCTGGAGGCCTTAAATGCGCGTCGGTTTTCTCACGAGCAGCCAGATGACGTGGACGAGGCCGGGGAAGTAGCCGCAGAGGGTGAGGATGAGGTTGATCCAGAACTGGAGGCCGAGTCCCACTTTGAGGAATGCGCCAAGCGGTGGCAGCAGGACGGAAATGATGATTCTGAGAAGTTCCATGGTCTTTTCCTTTGCTGTTTTGTCTTAGGGTTTTCCATCCCATAACCCTTTTGAGAGGATTATAACAAGGGCTGCCTTTCTTTCATTGCAAAGAGGCAACGCGCGAAACGAAAAAGGGCCTTTCCGCGGCATCAATGCGGAAAGGCCCTTCGAGGATGTCGGTAAGCGATCGGACGCTTGCTTTGATATTTATCTAGGCTGCTTCTTGTTCTGCTTTTTCCAGCTTACGGCGATATGCCTGAAGGTCTTCGATGGTGATGACCGGCATATTGTGTTGCTCGGCATACTCCACGACTTCGGGGAGCCGGGCCATTGTGCCGTCAGGATTGGTGAGCTCGCACAGGACGCCGCAATCGCCGAGTCCGGCAAGGCGCATGAGGTCCACGGTGGCTTCGGTGTGGCCTTCGCGTTCCAGCACTCCGCCGGGGCGGGCGCGCAGGGGGAAGACATGGCCGGGGCTGTGCAGACAGTCCGGGCCGGCGTTGCAGGCCGAGGCCGCCTTGACCGTGCGCACGCGATCGGCGGCCGAGACGCCTGTGGTGACGCCTTCGGCAGCTTCGATGGTCACGGTAAAAGCCGTGCCGTACTGGCTGTTGTTGGTTTCGACCATCATGGGCAGGCCGAGCTGTTTGACCCGTTCGTCCGTGAGACACAGGCAGACGATGCCGCTGCAGTCGCGGATGAGCATGGCCATCTGCTGGTCGGTGAGATGTTCGGCAGAGAAAATGAGGTCACCCTCGTTTTCCCGGTCTTCGTCGTCCACCACGAGCACGCCCGATCCGGCCCTGAGTGATTCGAGGGCTTTGCGGACCCGCTGTTCGGGATCTCCGTAACGTGAGAGAAGAGACTGATTCATGGTAACGCTCCTTGGCGTTTGGGTACCAGAATCAGGGCGCAGGAAATGCCGGAACGCACGCCAGAGGGCGCGGCGCCGCACAAGGCGGCATCGTTCGGCGCTTATCCTCTTCCATCCGGACTGTCACCGTCGGCCCCGGCATCTCACCGGGTCTGCTGACCCTCTCCCCCGATGGGAGAAGCGCTCGCGGGCTCCCCGGTCGCGCCGGGATACCGCCGGTGGGGAATTGCACCCCGCCCTGAGAATAAGAACGGGCCGAACTGTGCAAAAAGCCGGGACAAATGTCAACTTCCCATCTGCGGTTCGGGAATCCCTTCCATTTCCCGTCGTGCTCCCGCAAGCAACTCCCTGCCGAAATCCTCCAGCAGTGGGGAGTCGATATTCCAGCAATGCCAGTGCAGCGCCACATCCACGGTCACAGTGGGGAAAAGGTCCACAAGCACGCCGGATGCCAGCAGCGGGCGGCTTTGTTCATCGGGGATCATGCCGCTTACGGTCCCGGCGGCGATGAATTCCGGAAACTTGGATGCGGACGGAGCGTAGGCTGCCGGTGGAGTCGGCTGGGTCTTGAACGCTCTGGCAAAGAGTTGTTCGTGGAGCGTGTCGTGCCGGTTGAAAATCAGCAACGGAGCCATGTTTGCCGATTCGAAGGATGGGCCATCCGGGAACCACCGATCACGGTATTCGGGCGCTCCCACGAGCCGGTAGCGCATGGTCCCGAGGTAGCTCACGCGGCAACCCTGAAACGGCTTGGCCCGGGACGAAACGCATCCGAGGACGTCGCCATCGCGAAGCAGGGTGTGCGTCTTGTCCTGATCTTCCACGCGGAGGTCGAGCAGCACCGGGCGGGTCTGCATGAAGGTGCGAACTGCCGGATGAAACCACGTGGCGATGCTGTCCGCGTTCACCGCCACGGGCAACGAGGTGAATGGGCCGCGCCGTTCGCCGATGCCGCACGAAAGGTCATCCTCAAGCCGCAGTACCTGTCGATAATGCCGCAACACCGCCTGTCCCGAATCCGTGGGCCGAGGCGGGCTCGTGCGCACCAGCAGAATGCGGCCCGTGTTCTCCTCCAGCAATTTCACCCGCTGCGAAACTGCAGACTGGGTCAGATGCAACCGCTTCGCAGCTTTCTCGAAGCCACCTTCCTCCACAACCGCAGCGAACGCTTCAACTTGTCGATAATCAAGCATGGCTCATCAGTATAACTAATGATTCATTAAAACAATCAGTTTCACTTTTGAGTGCGGCAACGGTAGTCCATCACACCAAAGGAGAAACACACATGCTGTTGACGCCGTATGCTGAAGGATTCGCCATGGGTGGCGGGCTGATCGTGGCCATCGGGGCGCAGAACGCTTTCGTGCTCACACAAGGGGTGCGCAACAACCGTCCGTTGATCGTGGCCGCGCTTTGCATTCTCATCGATGCAGCATGCATTTCGCTCGGTGTTTCGGGAGTGGGAACCGCAGTGGCTGCCAATCCGAAGCTAGGGGATATTGCAGCGTGGGGCGGTGCCGCGTTTTTGCTCTGGTACGGCTGGGGATCGCTTCGCTCCATGCTTTCACAAGACCGCCTTCAGGCGGATGCCGAGACGGCCGATACGCTTCGCCGCACCATCGGCATGACACTGGCGGTCAGCCTGCTCAATCCGCACCTGTACCTCGATACGGTCGTACTCCTTGGGGGCGTGAGCGGTCAGTACCAGACTCCGGCGCGGTACGTCTTCGGAGCAGGGGCGATAACCGCCTCGGTGGCGTGGTTCCTGATCCTGACCGTCGGCGGGCGCATGCTGGCCCCGATATTTGCTCGTTCCATCACCTGGCGGATTCTGGACGGCATCATCTGCCTGACCATGTGGGGCATCGCCGCCGGACTGATCCGATCCGCGCTTTAGCCGTACCGCAATTTTTTGCAAGACAGCCCGTAGCGTGTCGTTCTATGCTCTGTGCCAATAGGTAGTTTCCCGATCCGGAGAAGACCATGAGCAAGAGTTCCGTCAAATACATACGCCCCGAGAGTCTGGACGGGTTCGAGATTCGTTCCGTGGTGGAATCGGGGCACTCCTTTCCCAATCATACGCACGACGTTCACTCCGTGGCCGTCATGGAGGCAGGCGGTTGTTACTGCTCCTCAGGTTCGTATGTCCGAAAGGGCGAACTTGCCATGTTCAACCCCGGCTTCGTGCATTCCGGCATTATTCAGCGGTCCGACACCCGGCTAACCTACCGCGTTCTCTATTTCGATAATGATCTGCTTACCGATGCCGCACGGCAACTGGCCAAACGCGACGCGCTGCCCGAATTTCGGTCAGTGGTGGCTTGCGACGGTCTTGCCCACCGCGAACTGAACGTTCTCGGCAACACGGTGGCAGCCGGGGCGGACAGGCTCACCCTCGACACCGCTCTTTCTCGCGCCTGCGCTGCCCTGCTTGCGCGACACTGCGAACTGCGGCCAAGAGTGCCGGACACACAGGAGCCTCTGGCCGTGCGCCGCGCCCGAGACTACCTGAACGATCATCTCTCGGAAAAAGTCTCACTGGAAGACCTCTCGCGCGTCACCGGACTGTCCCGCTATCATCTGCTGAGAACCTTCCGCCAGTGCGTCGGTATCCCCCCGCACCGCTACCACACCCAGATTCGTCTGGAGCAAGCCAAGTTCCTCCTGCGTCGCGGTCATCCCATCGCCGAAGCCGCCCTGCAAAGCGGCTTTTCCGACCAAAGCCATTTCGCCAACACATTCCGCCGATACACCGGCGCCACCCCGCGCCAATACGCCCGCGGCTAGCCCCACCACATCCGCCCCTTTCTCATCTGCCTGAAAAGCGGTGACTTTTGCGTGCAGAGCCTTTCGCATTTACTTTTTCTTTCAAATCAAGCAATTAATGTAGATAGGAACATTTTTACGAACACGTTAGGAACACCCACAGACCACAAAGGAACCGCCATGGCCCGAAACGACCAACCCCGCCGCTGCGACTGGGCGCTTCAGTCCGAAGAGGAACGAATCTATCACGACAAGGAATGGGGTATGCCAGTCTTCGACGATGCGCACCAGTTCGAGTTCCTCGTGCTGGAATCCGCACAGGCAGGACTCTCATGGCTGACAATTCTCAAAAAACGCGAAGCCTACCGGAGAGCCTTTGCCGGATTTGACCCCAAAACCGTATCCCGATTCAATGAAAGCGACGTCGAACGCCTGATGCAGGATCCCGGCATCGTCAGAAACCGCCAGAAAATCGAAGCCGCCATCAACAATGCAAAAGCCTTTCTTGAAATCCAAAAGGAATTCGGAACCTTCTGCAACTACATCTGGGGATTCGTTGACGGAAACCCAATCCAGAACAATTTCAAGAAAATGGAAGACGTGCCCGCAGAAACCGAACTCTCAAGGACTATCGCCAAAGATCTCAAAAAAAGAGGCTTCAAATTCCTCGGCCCGGTCACCGTCTACGCCCACATGCAAGCAACAGGCATCGTCAACGACCACCTCGTGCACTGCCAACGCTACGCAGAAGTGGCCGGATATACGCTTAATCTGCCCTGATGGGGAATGATGCCTCCGGCGGGCCCTTCAGGCGGACCCTTTCAGGGGGACCAAAGGGGCGGGCCCCCTTTGGAATCCCTAGGTTGTCAGCGGGGTTGCAGTTGTTGGGTCCATGCGGCCGCACAACCCCCGTCCCAACTGCTACCCCGCTGACGGGGAGTTGGATTCTGTGCGTCTTGGCTGACGAGCTTCTGTAGCAGGAGTATGTCAAGGAGAGCTTCCTCAACTCTTAGGTTTCTCACCAGAACTCCCCACTATTCTTGCTTTCCTGTCAACTCAACAACCGCCATCAGCCGCCTGCCAAGCCGCCTAAGAATTGTCGCTTTCGGAAAGCCGGGTGCGGCTTGGCAACACAAAGGTTTTTGGGAGATTCTTAAGAACCCTTTTGCAAAAGGGTTCTTAAGCCGCCGGAGGCACCATCTCTAATCTCCTGCTTCAGGTAAAGAATTCGCCCCGTCTTCTTCTGCCTACACCATGAGCAGCCATGCGCCGACGAGCATGATGGCGGCGGCCACGAGCCGTTTGCTTATCTGTTCGCCGAAAGCTTTTCTGGCGAGCACCAGAGTGACGAGAACGCTGAGCATGGAGGCCGGTTCGGCTATGCTGACGTCGATTCGGGTCATGGCCACGAGCAGGAAGAGGTAGGAGTAGCCGTTGATGCCGCCAGCTATCGTGGCGGCTACCGGACGTTTTTTCATAAGCGTGACTATGTCGCCCGTGCGTCTGCGAACAAGCAGAGCGATGAGGACATACATCGCGATGACGGAATACAGGACGAAACAGTAGGCGATGGGATCAATGTTGAGCCTGGCGGCGGAAACGACATGGGCATCCACGACCCGGCCGCAGGCGATGAGCAGCGATGCAAGGACCATGAACCGACAGGCCGGATCGGTCAGAATGGCCTTGACGGATTTCAGAAAGCTGCCTTGGGGATTGAGGTGCGAGGCACCGTAGACAAGCAGTGACAGACCGCCTAGCTTGGTGATCGTGAGCGGCTCGCCGAGAAAGAGGAAGGCGAGCAACGCCAAAAAAAGCACGTTGGAATTATAGAGCGGGCTCACGAGCGAGGCTTCGCCCATGGAGAGTGAATGGACATAGCAGGTGAAGGCCGCAGCGTAGAAAATACCTGCGCCGAAGCTGACGGTCATGGCCTTCCATTGCTCGGGGGGCAGGTTCCATGGCACGAAGGGCAGCAGCAGGACGGCCCCCAGGGCAAAAAAGAGGAACGTGGGCGCGAACGGGTCCACGTTCGTGCCGAGCCGTTTGACCACGATTCGTTCGAATCCGAGCAGGATGATGCGTGCAGCGAGGGCCAGAACAGGCAGCGCGCCATATGAGGTAAACCAGTCCATCGCCGGCAAATACGCCTCTTTGCTGGCGCTGGCAACAAGGTATTGCAGGGGTTTGTGTATGAAGATTGAAGCACCGCTGGTTCCGGATGCGACCTATGTTTCCGAGTTGCGAGCTCTCGGTGACATGCTGGACAGCGTTCATTTCGCGCTGCCCGGACTGGGCGCTTTTGATGCCCGCCAACACGCAAAAGGTGACCGAAAAGATATTCTGGACGCTCTGCAAGACCTGCCGGGAGTGCCCCGATACCTGTTGCTGAACGGTAGAATGCTGCCGCCGGAGCGTTACCTTGACCGTCATGCCATGCGCGAGCTGGCGCAGGAGCTGGACACCCTTCGGACCGAAGCGGGCCTTGTTGGAATCGTGGTTGCAGATTTTCATCTCCTGCGGGCACTTGGCGCGGCCGCGCCCGGAATCTGCTCCAAACTGGAGGCGGTGCCCAGCGTCAATGCCATGATAGATTCTCCGGCCCGCCTGAACGCCGTTCTGAACGCGGTGAAGGGCAGCGGTTTCGCCATGCCGTCGCGCGTGATACTGGACCGTTCGCTCAACCGCGATTTCACGATGCTGGAACGCACCTCGAAAGCGGCCAGAAAGCGTCTGCCCGGCGCGGAAATTGTGCTTCTGGCAAATGAAGGCTGCCTGCCGCAGTGTCCCTACAAGGGCGCGCACAACGCGCATGTGGCCATGGTGAATCTGGGGCTTTGCGAGGAGCGGACCCATGAGGCCAACCGGGAATTTGCCTGTCTGAAAGCCTTTGTGAACAATCCCGCCATGCTGCTGGCATCGCCATACATCAGGCCGGAGGACGCCGCTCATTACGAAGGGGTGGCTGATGTGCTGAAGGTATGCGGCCGCACTCGCGGTCCTGAGTTCCTGCGTCGAGTGGTTCGTGGATACGTGGACGAACAGTGGGACGGCAATCTGCTGGAGATGCTTGATGCCGTTGGTGACGCATCGCACCTGCTACACGTGGAGAATAAATCTCTTCCAAGTGATTTTCTCAATAAAATGAATGGTTGCGATCAGGACTGCGACCGTTGCGGAGCCTGCACCCCGTTTCTGGAGCGCGCTTTCCGGCGTCTGCCGGTCAGACTGTAATTTTCAGCGGTTCCCTTGCGCGGCAAGCTGGGGTACACTCCGCCGTCAAACAAGGAGCAAGTCATGAAAAAATCTCTGGGAGCCAAACCCTTTGCACTGCCCGCTCCGGTCTGGACCGTGGGCGCATACGACCTCGACGGGAAACCCAACGCCATGATCGCGGCATGGGGCGGCATCTGCTGTTCCGACCCGGCAAGCGTCTGCGTGGCCATTCGCGAAAGCCGTCACACCTATCCCGGCATCATCGAGCGTGGCGCGTTCACCGTGAGCGTTTGCAGTCAGGATCAGGCCGAACAGGCCGACTACCTCGGCATCGCCTCCGGCAAGGATGTGGACAAGTTTGCCAAGACCGGCCTGACCCCGGTTCGCGGTGAATTCGTCGATGCCCCGTATGTTCAGGAGTTCCCGGCCGTCATCGAGTGCGAGCTTACCGAGAAGGTCAACCTCGGCATGCATATGCTGCTGGTGGGCAAAATCCGCGACGTCAAAGTGGATGACGACAAACTGCTGGACGGCAAATTCCCGGATATCGAAAAAATCCGTCCGCTCGTGTTCACCCCGGGCGCACGCACCTATCACGGCGTTGGCGAACTTGCGGGCAAAGCCTTCGAGTGCGGCCTGAAGTACAAGTAATGCGCAGGGTCATGACCGCCTTCATGGCGTTTTTCCTTCTCTCGTTGCCGAACGCGGTCCTTGCCGACGGCTTTGCTGAAAAGCTGCGCGCCGGCACCTTCGTGCTGCACACCGAAAATGACAAATTCGGCGGCGGAACCGACGAGTTTTACACCAACGGCGTTCAGGCCACGTGGGTCTCCCCGGTGCTGGAAAGCTGGGAAGACGCCGATGTTCACGCCAGCATCGAGATGCTCGCAGGCAGCCTGCCCCTGATCAATGACGAGCGGAAACACTCCATTTCCTTCGGCATCGGGCATACCATCTTTACGCCCGTGGACACCCAGACCACAGAGCCGCAGCCTGATGACCGCCCATACGCGGGCTGGCTCTATGGCACGCTCGGCCTGCACGCAAAAAACAGCAAGCGCCTGGATGTCTTCGAGCTGACACTCGGCATAGTCGGCCCGTCCGCTCTCGGCGAGCAGGTGCAAAACGACTATCACAGGCTCATCGGAGTGGACGAAGCAAACGGCTGGGAACACCAACTACACGACGAACCCGGCCTGATGCTCACCTGGGAACGCAACTGGCGGCTGTTTCCGGACAAGGATCCCGCCCGGACCGGCGGTTGGGGCTTCGACGCCACACCGCACTTCGGCGCAACCGTCGGCAATGTGAAAACCTACGTCAATGCAGGCGGGGAAGTCCGCTTCGGCTACAACCTGCCAGCCGACTTCGGCACATCCTTCATCGGCCCCGCCGACGGCGTCAACGCTCCCATAGACGGACTCGAAGACAGCCGCCCCGGCTTTCACGTCTTCGGAGGTCTCGAAGGCAAAGCCGTGGCACGCGATATCTTCCTTGACGGCAACACATGGCGAGACAGTCCGAGCGTGGCAAAACGACCCTTCGTCGGAGACGCCTATTTCGGCCTGTCCGTCCGCCCCTCAAGCCACTTCGCCGTCACCTACACGCAAGTGGTGCGCAGCAAGGAATTCTACGGCCAGACACACCCCCACGTGTTCGGATCCCTTTCCCTGAGCTTTAATTTCTAGGATGTATTGGGACTGCACCTGAGTGGCTCACCGAAGGCAAAAAACCATTACTGGAACGTGCCCATCGGCATAACGCTTGAGATAATCAGGCGGAAGCGGCCATTACGGCGTTGCCGAGTTCAGGGGCCTGCGGGTTGACGTAGGTGACGTCAAGGGAGCGGCTGAAGTCGAACTCGGGGCTCAGGTTGGTGACGTAGTTGACTTCCGACTCCTTGACCGTCTTGTCGGTGGAAAGGTCCTTGGTCTCGAAAGTGTATTCGGTGTTGTAGTTGTCGGTGTTCTCGACGTTGTTGACGACGCTTCTGGAGTTGTCCTCGTTGTAAGTGCGGTCGTTCTGTTCCACGTTGTAGGTCACCGAATTGTCCGGGCTGTTCTGGACGTTTCGGGTCTCGACGTACTTGGTGTTCGAGGCGTCGATGTTCTTCTCTTCGTTGTTCTCGACCTTGCTGGTGCGGTGGTTGTCCACGTCGTTCACGAAATTCTTTTCGTTATTGTATTCAGCGGAGGTTTCGTAGCTGATGGTGGACGTGTTCTCGTTCTCCGTGACCTGCTTCACTTCCGTCCGGTTGTTTTCGACGTTCTCCTGTGAGAGGTCCATGTTGACTTCGGTGGAGCGGTCCACGTCCTGCTGGGAGTTGCGGACATTCTCCGTCTGCAGGGTGCGCTCCGTGCTGAAGTCGGGATTGAACTCCCGCACCTGCCGCACATCCCGTGAGTTGTCGATGGTGACGGTGGAGCTTCTGTCCTGCTCGAAATTGTTGGACGTGCTGAAGTCGTAATAGGCGCCCTTCTTGGCCTCGTCCTTGGACATGGCGGCCTCGCCCTTGTTGGGGTCGATCATGAGCGACGCTTCGTAGCCGTCGCCCGTGGGAATCCACATGGGGTCGAAGTCCACGGGCTCCCAGCCCTTTTCCTCGAACAGGCGAAGAGTGTTCTTGGCAGGCCAGTTCATGGAGTGACCAATGCCCGGCCCGTGCCAGTTGGTCTGGTTGTGGGGCATGACATATCCACTGGGAGAGACCGGGGTGAAGCCGGAGGGCGTGGGCGCGGCGCCGATGCCCATGGGAGGCGCGGTGATGACATGTCCGGCGGCGATTACGGGGGATATGCCCACAGGCGGGAAGGTGACCGACTGGGACGATCCCGCCCCCTGATCCATAACGACTCTGCCGGGACCGGAGCCCATGGGCGGAGCGGGAACACCGGGTGTGGCCAGTGTGGTTCTGCCGCCCTCAGTGGTCATGATGGGCTGTCCGGGGCCAGCGCTGAAAGATTCCATCTTGCCGCCGCCAGTGGACGGAGAAGGGTTGACGCTGCCGGTCATCTGAGCGGATGCCGAGGTGCCGCCTCCTGTGGATGAGCCGCCACCTCCACCGGCGCCGCCGGTTACGGAAACGCCCGTGCTACCAGCGCCGCCGACCTGTGCGGTGCCGCCTGAACCGCCGGATGCCGACCCGCCGCCCGTGCCGCCGGCAATGGCGGTGGAGTCGCCCGCAGTGACAGGCGCGTAGGGGATGCGGGCCTGAGACGTGTCGATGGGGACCATGGCCGCACGCGTGTCAATGGGGACGTAACCCGGCTCGCCGGTGATGACGCGACCAGCCGGTCCGGCCTGAAAGCTCCCGGCCGGTCCTGCCTGCACCTGACCTGGAGGTCCGGCGACGATGAAATCGGTAACGCCCTGCATGGACATGGTCTTTTCTCCCCCTTTCCCGACACCCCGCCGCAAGGCGCGATGACAGGTCTAGGAGCCAACGTTACACCGGGCTTTTCCATACCGTCAAGGCCCGGTTTGCAACGCTTTTGAAAGAATAACGCCCCATACCGGGGTGGTGCGGGGCGTTGTGGTTCGGGAATCGTTCTCGTTTACGGCGGCTTACTTCGTTTCCATGGAAGCGATGAATGCGTCGGCTTCGGCGATGGATTTTTCCATGTCCTTAATGAGCCTGTCCACGTCGGCACGGATGGAAGCGAGTTCCCCTTCGAGGGAGGCGATGGCCTTGGCATTGAGGTTGTGCTTGAGGTAGAGCACCTGATCCTTGAACGCGGCCAGCACCGGATCCATGCGGGAGGATGCCCGCTTCATGGCGGCCAGCAGTTCGCGGTAGCGGGACTGGGTGGCGTCGTACTGGCTGCGGCTCTGCCTGCGCAGCTTGGCGCTGGTGTACTGCTTGAGTTCCGCACGCCACTCCTCGAACAGGGCTTCCGCGACGTTCTCGACGGATTCGATGCGGTCGCGTACTTCCTCGGCCGCTTCTTCGGACGCTTCGTATTCGGCGTTTAGCACTTCGTATTTCTGTTCCAGCTCGCCGCCGTCCACGGCGACCACGGATTTGAAGCGGTCCAGCGCGGTGGCGAACTGTTCCTTGGCTTCGGTGTTGGCTTCGCGAGCCTCTCCCACGCGGTCCACGAGGATCTCGCGCTTGTGGTAGCCGACCTGTTCCATTGCCGAATAGTAGGTCTTCTGGCACCCGGCCAGCACGGCCACGGCGGTCAGGGCGAGTAGTATGCGTACGGCGTATCTCATGGGTTCTCCTCGGGATGAGTCATGTGGGATAATGGTCCGGTTCGTGTCGTCTTCATAGCGCAACCGCGACCTCGGAGCAAGATTTGCCCACGGCAGGGCCGATGTGTATAGTCCGCCCGGAACGAACAACCCGAACCACCCAATCATCATGCGCACCATAGAATCACTCCGCTACGTGGCCATCGACTTCGAAACCGCGGACGCCAAGCGCGACAGCGCCTGTTCCGTGGGACTCGTGGCCGTCGAGGGCGGAGAAATAGTGGACAAATCGTACCGGCTGATCCGGCCGCCCCGGCGCAAGTTCAATCCCTACTGCCAGGCCATTCACGGACTGAGTTGGGAGGACGTGCGCGATGAGGCCGATTTCGGTCAGGCATGGCCCGAGTTGACCCCGATGCTGGAGGGCGCGGACTTCATCTGCGCCCACAACGCGCCGTTCGACCGGTCGGTGCTGGAAGCCTGCTGCCGCCTGTTCGAGCTGGATATGCCGCTACAGCCCTTCATGTGCACCGTGCAGCTTGCGCGCCGCACGTGGGAGCTGCCGAAAAACAAGCTGCCCAAGGTCTGCGAGCATCTGGGCATCCAGCTCGACCACCACAACGCGCTCTCGGACGCAGAGGCCTGCGCCCGGATTGCCGCCATCGGTTTGACCGAGAATCCGGATTTCCTGAAACGGATCATCTGACGCAAACGACTTTCTCAGGAAAAAGCGGGTCCGGGGCATTGCCTCGGGCCCGTTTTTGCTGCACTACGTTTCCACACCAAGGTGGCCGAGAGCCGCGCCTTCAACAACCGAAAACCGAGACCGCAATGAACTTTTTTACCGACAATCCAAACATGCTGTACCTTCTGCTCGTCAGCGTGTTCGGGATACTCTTTCTCTTCTGGCTGCACCTTCGCATCACCCGGTTCAAGTCGCTTCGCATCAAGCGCGCCAGGAATCTGGACATCGAGCAGGTGGGCGCCTTTCCGGTGGAGGATCTTTCCCGCAAGGAGATCCGCAAGCAGCAGAAAGCTCTGACCGAGGGCGTGGCCCAGCGGTTCACCATCATCAGCCGCACCATCTACCTCACCTTGGGAATCATCTGGCTGTTCGCCATGACGTTCCCCTTCATGAACGGACTCTCCGGCACATACGTTTCCATCGTCATCACCGCGGTAACGGTGGTGGTCGGTATCGCGGCCAGACCATTTGTGGAAAACCTCTTTTCCGGCATCGTCATTTCGTTCTCCAACCAATTGCGCGTCGGTGATACGCTGGTCATCGACGACCAGTACGGTTCGGTGGAAGACATCTCCATCACCCACACCAAGGTTAAGACGTGGGAATCCAAACGGTACATCATCCCCAACAGCAGGATGCTGACCAAGGAATTCATCAACCTGACCATCAACGAGATGAGCATCTGGGCCACCATGGAGTTCCGGGTGTCCTACGAGGCGGATATCGACAGGGTCACCGAGATCGCCGAAGCCATCGGGGCCGAGCTTTCGCCGGAAGACGCGCCCGAGAAGCCCTTCTTCTGGATTCGCAACATGGAGCGCGACTGTTACCTCTGCGCCCTCACGGTCTGGGCGGATACCCCCTCCACCGCATGGACCCGGCGGAGCGAAATCGGCATCATGCTGGTCCGTGCTTTCCGTCAGGAAGGCATCAGGACCAACGTCAGCAACCTTTCCATGCCGGAAGGGTTCCGAAGCTAGGCCCAACCGATACATGATCATCAAGGCGGCTCGTCCCAAGAGGGGCGGGCCGCCTTTTTTGTTGCGAAGGTTCAGAGGCAAGGAGCTTTTGAACAATCTATTTTCAGTTATTTCAGGTGATAAAGATTTCTATGAACATAACGAACAGGCCGTGAAGCTCTGTTCGTTATGTAGGTAACATGTTGAATTAATATGACAATAGCTTGAAGGTTGGCGTGGGCCCGAATAGCGCTTCATGTTGGGCATTATAACGGTGTCGTGTTGCGCGCGGTCGAAAAAATGCGTTACCGTCACAATGCTGTTCAATGTGAACTCAAACCAAAGCGAGGAAAATCTATGCGTTACAGTAAGAACATGCTTTCTGCGGCAATGGCGGTATGCTTTGTCATGGTCCTTGCCATGGCATCCACGGTACGGGCGCACTGCGAGGTGCCTTGCGGCATCTATGATGACCACATGCGCATCCACATGATCGAGGAGGACCTGACCACCATCGAAAAATCCATGAACAGCATCATGGAGCTGCGCAAGGAATCCCCGGTCAACTACAACCAGCTCGTACGCTGGATCAACAACAAGGAACATCACGCCCAGAGGATTCAGGACCGTGTGAGCACCTACTTCCTGGCCCAGCGGATCAAGGCGGACCAGCCGGAGTACGGCAAGCGGCTGGAGCTGCTTCACGGCCTCATCACCGGTGCCATGAAGTGCAAGCAGAACGTGGACCTGAAGTACGTGCAGCAGATGCGCAAGACCCTGAAGGAATTCGAGACCCTCTACTTTGCCGAATAGCCTCTCGCGGAGAGGGAATACAAAAGGACCCTGCCTGAGCGGGGTCCTTTTGTATTGATCCTGAGAGGATGCGTTAATATGCGATGATGGCGCAGCCCTGTAGCGCTTATTTCAGGGCCTCACGGCTGCCGTCCTTCATCCATAACGTCACGGCAAAGGCCATGAGTCCTGCTGTGGCGAGCAGGGCAGCCGGAGCCACGGAGCTGCCGGTCATTTCGATGAGCGAGGTGGCCAGCATGGGGGTGGCGCCGCCCACCACTCCCAGCCCTATGTTGTAGGCAACGGAGTACCCGGAAAGCCTGTCGCAGGCCGGGAACAACTCCACGAACATGGCGGGAGCCGACCCCAGCGGCACGGCCACGAGCATCGCCAGCAGAAACTGTACGGCGATGGCTCCGTAGAGTCCGTCGTTGGCAAGCCAGACGTACAGGGGGACGGCGCAGAGCATCAGCAGGAACATGGTCATGCTGATAAGCCGTGTGCGCCGGATCAGCCTGTCTCCGAGCCAGCCTGAAACCGGAATGAGGGCAAGCAGAAGAGCGGTTCCGGCAGTATTGATCTGCAGGGCCAGCTCACGTTCCATGCCCGTTTCCCGATGCAGCCATTCCGGGAAATAGACCAGCGGAATGTAGAACAGGATGCCGTAGGCCGAAGCAAAGAGGATGGCCTGAATCATCTGTTTGCGGTTGGTTGTGAACGCTTCCAGTAGCGGCGAGGTTTCGTCGCGTTCTTCATGATGGTTCTGGAAGTGGTCTGACTGGGGCAGTCTGCGTCGCAGAAGAATTGCGAGACCGCCGATGATGCCGCCGAGCAGAAACGGGATGCGCCAGCCCCAGCTGTGCACGAAATCGGAAGGGAATAGGTTCGTCAGCGCGGCGGCGGCCCCGGATCCGAGAAGCATCCCGGCCATGCTGCCCGTGTTGGCCCAGCTTCCGGCCAGCCCGCGCCCGTCATCGGATGCGGTCTCCACCAGATAGGTCACGGAGCTGCTGAATTCACCGCCCACGGACAGTCCCTGCACCATGCGGATGATCACCAGCAGCACCGGAGCCCAGAGTCCGATGGTGTCGTAGGTAGGCAGGCAGCCCAGCAGCACTGTCGGCAGCACCATCATGATGACGGAGATCATCATGGTCCGACTGCGGCCAAGGGTGTCCCCCATCCAGCCGAGAATACCGGATCCGAGTGGTCTCATGAAGAAACCCGCCGCAAAGATACCGTAGGTGGCGATCAGCCCTGCCGTGTCGCTCTGTTGCGGAAAGAAGAGGGTGGAAATAATGCCTGCCATGTAACCGTACAAGGCGAAGTCGTACCATTCCACGACGTTGCCGATGAATCCGGCCAGAAGGGCCGTATGGCGTTTGCTTATGCTCATTGCTGCGTACTCTCTTGTCGCAAGTCATTTCTCTATCGGCACGGGTCATAGCACTTGCGAAAGGCTGGCTCAACACGTCCGGGTGATTTCCATGGCCTCTGTCACCTTCCATCGGGCTGTCCATTTTCTTCCGGTGCTGGTATGCTGGGAGCATGTGTCCAGAATTCGCCCCTGTTCCGGTGAGTTCGCAAACCGATGAAGTGAGGCAACCATGCGATATCTTTTCGTCATTATGCTCATCCTGTCCCTGTCGGTCCCGGCAGGGGCCGCGCCGTTCATGTCTCCGGACGAGGTGCCGGAAATAGCGAACGTGAAAAAAACGGTGCTGGTCAAAGGGCTCTCCCATCCATGGGGCATGGCACGGCTCCCCGAAGGCGGCATTCTCATAACGGAGCGTCCGGGACGCGTGCAGCTGTATCAGGGCGGCGAGGTGAAAAGCGTCCCCGGAGCGCCCGAGACCTTTGCGGAAGGACAGGGCGGCCTGCTCGACATCGCCCTGCACCCGGACTTCGCCTCGAACCGTCTTGTCTATTTCAGCATGTCCATAGGCACGGAGAAGGCCAACCGCACCGCCTTGTCACGCGCCAGATTTGATGGAGAGCGTTTTACGGACGTGCAGGAGCTTTTCCGCGTCACCCAGACCAAGCCCGATACACAGCACTTCGGCTCGCGTCTGGTGTGGCTGCCGGACGGTACCCTGCTCATGACCATCGGCGACGGCGGCAACCCGCCGGTCAAGGTGGACGGCAAGCTGTCGCGTAAATACGCGCAGGATCTGCGCAGCCATCTCGGGAAGATTCTGCGGTTCAACGACGACGGCTCGCCGGTCGGCTCCGGCGCTTTTGCCGAGGAAGGTGGGCTGCCGGAACTGTACTCGGCAGGGCATCGCAATATTCAAGGGCTGGCCCATGATCCCATCCGCGGCACAGTATGGGTAAGTGAACACGGTGCATTGGGCGGCGACGAACTCAACCGTATCGAGCCGGGCGGAAACTACGGCTGGCCGCTGGCGACGTTCAGCAAGGAATACCTCTTCGCCCGGGAAATCTCGGAGCACACCAGCCTGCCGGGCAAGGTCGATCCTTCTCTCGTGTGGCTGGAGGGCATCGCCCCGTCCGGGCTGTGCCTGTACACCGGCGATGCTTTCCCGCAGTGGAAGGGCGATCTGCTTGCAGGCGGCCTGCGCGGCAAAACCATCCGGCTCGTGGAGTTGGATAGGGCCGGCAACGTTACCGGCGAAAAGCGCATTGAGATGAACGAGCGCGTGCGGGAGATCTCGCAGGGTCCCAACGGCCTGATATATGTGCTCACGGACGAGGATGACGGAAAGTTGATTCGGCTGAGTCCCGGCAAGTAGGAGTTGCCACGACAAATCAAACGGGCCCTGCGCAGTTGCAGGGCCCGTTCTTTGTGAGTTGATGAAATCGTGGCGGCCGGTTAGTCCGTTGTTTCGCCTTCGGAGAGCATGTGTACCGTGCGTTGGGGGAAAGGAATGGTCAGGCCGGCGGCCTCGATGTCTTCCTTGACCCGTTTGTTCAGGTCCCAGAGGGTCTGCCAATAGTCGGCAGTGGTGGCCCAGCCGCGAAGCTGGAGATTCACCGAGTTGTCGCCCATGGATGCGACCATGGTCTGCGGTCCGGGATCTTGGAGGAAACGGGATTCTTCGGCGGCGATACGTTGCAGCACATCCAGTCCCGTGTCGATGGAGTCCGAGTAGGCGATGCCCACGGTGATGTCCATGCGCCGCTTGCCGTTGCGGGTGTAGTTGGTGATGCTGCTGCCCCACGCCGTGCTGTTCGGAACGCAGACGTACAGGCCGTCGAAGGTCTCCAGAATGGTGGTGAACAGGTTGATTTCATGCACGGTGCCGCTGGTGGAGCCGATGGAGACATAGTCTCCCGAGCGGAAGGGCCGCAGGAAAAGGAGCATGATTCCCGCGGCGATGTTGCTCAGGGTGTCCTTGAGCGCCAGACCGACAGCAAGACCGGCGGCACCGAGCAGTGCAATGAGGCTGGCGGTGTTGACCCCGAAAATGTCCAGAATGAACACGCCCGCGATGGTGTACACGAGATACGTGGCAGCCGTGCAAAGGATCGGTACGAGGGTGGCGTCCAGCTTCTCCAGTCGGTCATTGGCGTTCCGGATTCCCTTGCGCACAAGCTTGGCAACGATGGACCCGGCGATAAGGATGACCAGGGCAAGCAGCGCACTGTACCCTACGTCCAGCAACATCTCAGAATTATTCTTCCAGAATTCCATTACCATGTCCGTCATCCTCGGTCCTCCTGCCATTACGTGATTGAAAAGGATTGCAACCATAAAAATGAAGCATTTTTGCGCACGGAGATCAATGCTTTCTTTATACAGGGTGTCATGATTCCACCGATCATCAACCTGACATTGACAGCTATCCGCTCTCACACTAACAGACCACGTTCCGCGCAGGGGAGCTCGGGGAGGGCTGTCGCGGACTGGACGCGGTTCCGGATCGTCAACGGGTTGCGTGGTGGAAACGATTTTACTTGAAGGAGAGGATTGATGGAATCCAAGCTTGCCAACCCGGCCCCGCTGGGCCTGATGGGCTTCGGCATGACAACCGTGCTGCTGAACATCCATAACGCGGGATTTTTTCCCATCGGCTCCATGATTCTGGCCATGGGCATTTTCTACGGGGGCATCGCGCAGGTCATCGCGGGCATCATGGAGTTCAAGAAGGGTAACACCTTCGGCACCACGGCCTTTACGTCCTACGGGCTGTTCTGGCTGACCCTCGTGGGCCTGATCGTCATGCCCAAGATGGGGCTGGCCGAAGCGCCCTCCGAGGCGTTCATGGGCTGCTATCTCGCCATGTGGGGCATCTTCACCCTGTTCATGTTCATAGGCACCCTCAAGGGCAACGCGGTCCTGAAGTTCGTTTTTCTTTCCCTGACCGTGTTGTTCTTCCTGCTGGCTATCCGTGACTTTACACACAATGTGTTCATCGGAACCCTCGCCGGCTTCGAGGGCATCGTTTGCGGCGCGTCCGCTATCTACCTCGCCATGGCCGAAGTCATCAACGAGCAGTTCGGTCGCACCGTTCTGCCCATCGGCGCATAATCGTCCGCGCCATACAACGCCAAAGGCCGCACAGTATATACTGTGCGGCCTTTTATTCTGCGCCCGTGTCAGGTGGCTCTTCGAAAATCCATGCGTTTAACCAAACATTTTGAAAAATCCGAGAAGGTGGGTGGCCTGTAGAGTTTCCTGTTTACAACGATGCTCTGGATCTATTGCCCATAGGGGGCATATGGAGTGTCGCGGTTTATTGGGGCATACGGTTTTCTCTGTGCCTGCCGCTATCTCGGGTATTGGGGGTGTTTGCGCTAGGGGGCTGATATTCATTCCCCTCACCATCAGGACTGATAACGGAATCCTGAGCAGGCAAATCGTTCCTGGACGTCCCCAGATATTCAACAGCAAAGCATGTTGCCGGGAAAGCAAGTATGACAAGCATGGATGCAATAATCGCCAATCGGTGCATCTT
>NZ_AQXE01000019.1 GCF_000375485.1 Desulfovibrio oxyclinae DSM 11498
GAATATACCGGGCCAAATGGAACAGCTTTTACCATTCTCATTCCGATAGAATCAAAAGGAACGGCGTAAATATGAGTGCCAAGATTTTAGTTGTAGACGATGACAAAGCACACCTATCAATGCTTGAAACGATGCTTACGGGGTGGGGGTATGCTGTTGTGGGCGTGGAAGATGGGGCAGACGCCATTGANAAGGTGAAGGAGGCTCCCTTTGACGCTGTTCTGATGGACGTCAGAATGGCAAGAATCGGTGGCATTGAAGCCCTGAGCCAGATCAAGGAATATAACCCGGCCATTCCGGTTGTGATCATGACCGCATACTCTTCCGTTGATACGGCTGTGGAGGCGATGAAGTTGGGGGCGTATGACTACCTGACCAAGCCCTTGAACTTTGATGAACTCAATATGACTTTGGAGCGTTCTCTGGACCACATGACGCTCATCAAGGAAAACCAGTCCCTCAAAGAGAGAATATCGGAAGACTCAAGCCTGACGGACATTATCGGATCAAGTCCAAAATGTGCTGTAAATTCGTTCTCCGCCCGTCGCCCTCTGCCTAATAGATTCTGGCCACCTTTCCCTCGCCTTCGATCTCTTGCCGGGCCTCTCGCCATTCGAGGTACTCATCCATGTTGAGGTACCTTCGGCCCGTGGACCAGACTTCGTGCTGCTCGGCCAACAAAGCTCCGACGAGCCTCAGAGCCGCGTCCTCGTTGGGAAAGATGCGGATAACCCGTTCTCTTCGCCTAATCTCCTCGTTCAAGCGCTCTGCCATGTTCGTGGTGCGCAGCCGGCGCCGGTACTTCTCCGGGAGACGAAGCACGGAGATCGCATCCTCCAGACCTTCCTCCAGCGTACTCAAGGCCTTCTCGACCTTCTTCCCATCCATGGCTTCGCAAAGCTGCTCGAAGCTCTGCCTGGCCATGGCCTGACTGTCGGCATGAAGGATTCGCTTGAGCCACAAGGACATCTCGTCTTTCTGGGTTTTGGGCGTGAGCCCCAACACGTTGCGCATGAAGTGCACCTGACAGCGTTGCCAGCATGTGCCCTGGAAATTCCGCCGAAGCGCCTTGACCAGGCCAGCATGACTGTCGGAGATGACGTAGTCCACTCCTCGCAGGCCTCGGCCTTTCAGCCAGCAGAAGATATCCTCCCAGGTCTCCTCCGTCTCACTGTCGCCCAACCTTATCCCAAGGATCTCGCGCGTTCCCTCCTCGGAGATGCCGATAACGATGAGAGCGCTGGTCGATCGCACCGCTTCGTCTCGACGCACCTTGATCACCACAGCGTCCATGACCAGGAAGGGGTAACGCTTGTCATGCAGAGGCCGGTCATTCCACGCCCCGACTCGGGCCTCCAACTCCGTGCACAGCTGGCTGACCGTGGACTTGGAAAAGCTGGCCCCGCACAGCTCCTCAGTGATCGAGGTTACCTTTCTGGTAGAGACACCGTTGAGGTACATCTCCATGAGAGCCAGAACAAAGGCCTGCTCGCTACGCTGATAGCGACGGAACATCTCCGTGGAGAACTGCCCATCTCTGGACTGTGGAACCAGCAGGTTCAAAGGACCGACCCGGGTGTAGAGCTTCCGGACTCGGTGCCCGTTCCGGTACGCTTTACGGCCCTCGTTGCGTTCGTATGCCTGAGCTCCGATATGCTCTGTCATCTGGGCCTCAAGTACTTGGTTCAAGACGGCTTCCAGCAGCTGCTGGAAGCCGTCATCCCGAGAAAGCAGGCTTGCAACCTGGTCCTGACTCAGCTTAACCTCAAAGTCGGCCATCGCTTCTCCTCCTTCTACGTTTTGGTTTGGTCACCAAGGGACGTAGCGGAGAGCGGTGGCCTTTTCAATTAAGCCCCTCAGAATTTACAGCACTATACGGACACAACCCGCCTCACACCTATAAGCCATAAGCTTCATCAATTTATTCATTATGTTTTATTGCCTTATTAACACTGCCTTCATGCGTTCAAATTCATCCTCAGAAATTTCACCCTTGGCATACTTGGTCTTGATAAGGTTCAAAGAGTCATCCCTGTCAGCCTTGCCGCTTCGACGAGAGGTAAAAGCCTGAAAGAACTTAATGGCAATATAAACTGCTGCCATCAAGAGAAGGATCATCCAGATGAATCCGAACATGCCTCCACCCATGAACCAACCGGGGCCGCCTCCATTAAAGAATCCGAAATTGCAACTCCACATGATATGATCTCCTTATGAATATGAAAGACGAGGGGGATTGGTCTCCCCCTCGCGTAGTATAGTTGGGCCTACCACCAAGGGCAGTTGTAACCATAGCCGTTGTCGTAACTATTGTAGCCCATCATGCCGCGTCCCATACCCGGGCCCATCATGCCGCGTCCCATACCCGGGCCCATCATGCCGTAGGTGGGAAGATTCTGAGCAGCAGCCACTTCATTCAGCTTGACGATCTTCGCATTGATTTGCTCGGTCAGACTGCGAGCCTTCTTGGCATCCGGTTCAGGGCTTGCCATGACGGCAGCCAGTTCAGCGCGGTCTGCATCAATCTCTGCCCTCAGCTTGGCGGTGGAGTTCAGGAAGTCCTGATACGCCTTGTTGTTGGTATTATAGGATTGAGCGTTGTAGCCATAGCCGCCATACCCACCGCAGCCGTAACCCCATGCCATTGCATCGGATGCGGCGAATGCCAAACCAACAGCCATAACCAGTGCCAAAGTGATAATGTTCTTCTTCATGATAAGTTCTCCTTTTGAGTGTTTTGTGAACAAGCTTTGCATTGGTTAAGGCAAGACCGATGCCAAGTTTTTCATTGCTCATACAAGTATCTGAATAATAAGGATTAAATTTTTAAAACGAGAATTATTGGCTTTGATTCTGTTAGGGTTACTTGGCTGCATTGCTCAAAAAGCGTACACATGAATGACAAAGAGCGTCTAAAATTTAGACAACCTGCCCCCGGCTAGCAAAGGAAGCATGATAATGAAAAACAAACTCAACAATTTTTTAGGTAGTATTTCACCTTGGGCCGTTATCGGAATGAGCCTCATCCTCGTCATCGTGGTGCTCGTTTTGGCGTTCATGAATTACAACCGCGAAAAACAATATATGAGCCGTGTGCTCAGTGAAAAAGGCTCTGCCTTAATCAAAGCCTTCGAAGCTGGAACACGGACCGGGATGATGGGGATGTTGGGCGAGGGGCCCAATTTACAGGTGCTGATGCAAGAAATCGCCACCCAACCCGACATTCTCTACATTGCTGTTGTTGACTCCTCAGGAGAAATATTGGCGCATAGTAACGATGTTGAAATCGGACAGCAGTTTATTTCCAAAAAAGCAATGGCGAATTTGAATGTCACCAATGATATCCAGTGGCGTGTCGTGACTGAGTCCAATCACCCCAAGTCATTTGAAGTATATGAGCGATTTCTCCCTGCTTTGGGGCAACGCTCCCAATCGATCCCGTCCTCTCCCATGCAGCAAAGAAGACGAGACATGATGCAGCGAATGATGGGCAGGCGATCAGGTGAAAAGAGTGATGATTGGTGCCAGCCAGGGTGGATGAGTGGACTCAAGCAAGACAGGATTTTGGACCCTGCTGAACGCCCAGCCATTTTTATAGGTATGGACGTGGCTCCTTTTGAGGAGGCGATCGCTGAGGACATATCATTAACTCTCACCATGTCGGGGATATTGCTTCTTCTGGGACTTGGCGGGGTAGTGTCTTTATTCTGGATGCAAAGTCACATGCGTTCCAAAAAAATGCTGCAAGGCTCTCAAGCCCTCACCGAAGAAATGGTGGCGAACATACCGGAAGGTCTTGTTGTATGTGACCCGCATGGACGAATCACCTATGTCAACGAGATTGCCCTGAATTTGTTGGAATATGACTCCAAGGAAACTGAGCAGATAGTGGGACAGCTGGCCGATACTGTTTTGCCGAAGCAACTTTGGGAGCTTCGATCCTCAGTGAGCAAGGAGAACCCGGTTGTAGAGAAGGAGATGGAGTTAATACAGAGTAGTAACCGGAAGCTTCCCGTTACAACAGTTGTCACCGACATCATCACGAATGATGGGGCTTATGTTGGCCAATTATTCATGATCCGTGACCTGAGTCAGGTCAAGGAGCTTCAAGATGAAGTCCGCAAAGCCGATAGGATGGCAGCCATCGGCCATCTTGCCGCTGGAGTTGCCCATGAGGTGCGAAATCCACTGAGTTCCATCAAGGGGTATGCAACGTATTTCGGTTCCTTGTTTGATGAAGGGAGCGACAACCGCAAAGCCGCAGAGGTCATGACATCGGAAGTTGACAGGTTGAACAGGGTTATATCCGAACTGCTCGAAATGGCCCGCCCTGCGGATATCAAACTGCGAGAGACAGAAGTCGTTACACTTCTTGAAAGCTCAATGCGACTGGTCAAGCAGGAAGCCGATAATGCAGGGGTGTCTGTTTCTCTCGATATTTCAGCGGAAGTCGGATCGATTCCTCTTGATCCTGATCGGATGACACAAGCCATGATCAATCTATATGTCAACGCGATTCAGGCTATGCCGGAGGGAGGAAAGCTTGATGTCGACGTTAGTAGACAAGAAGGGGCTATCTTATTGAAGGTGTCGGATACAGGGACTGGCCTTCCTGAAGGGGAAGCTTCGCGTGTTTTCGATCCATACTTCACCACAAAGCAAACAGGTACAGGATTGGGACTCGCTATCGTCAGCAAGATCATCGAAGCGCATTCCGGCGAAGTGCAAGTTGAGCATACAGGACCAAACGGTACGACTTTTTCTATTTCAATCCCGACGAAGAGCGAAGGAGCGGTATAGGTATGAGTGCTTTGATTTTGATTGTCGACGACGACAAGGCGCACCTCTCAATGCTTGAAACAATGCTCAAGGGGTGGGGATATTCCGTTGAGGGAGTTGAAGATGGTGCGGACGCAATTGAAAAGGTGATGGAGACCCCCTTTGACGCAGTGCTGATGGATGTTCGCATGGCCAAGGTAGGCGGTATTGAAGCCCTGAGTCGTATCAAAGAGTACAATCCTGCAATACCGGTTGTGATCATGACTGCATACACCTCTGTTGATACCGCAGTAGAGGCGATGAAGTTAGGCGCTTACGATTACCTTACAAAGCCGCTTAATTTCGAGGAACTTAAGATGACTTTGGAGCGTTCACTGGACCACATGACGCTTATCAAGGAGAACGAATCCCTCAAGGAAAGAATATCGGAAAACTCCAGTCTGACGAATATCATTGGCAATAGTAAGCCAATGAAAGAGCTTGTCGGTATGGTGAAAACTGTCGCCTCGACCGAAGCGACGATTCTGATCTCCGGTGAGAGCGGCACCGGGAAGGAGCTGTTTGCCAAAGCGATCCACGCAAACAGCAACCGAAAAAAAGCACCGCTTGTAACAGTTAATTGTGCAGCTTTGACGGACACGCTCTTGGAGTCCGAACTCTTTGGACACGAAAAGGGGGCGTTTACAGGAGCGGACAAGAAAAGGGATGGCCGTTTCATGCAGGCCAATGGAGGGTCCATCTTTTTGGATGAGGTCGGTGAAATACCGATGCCCATGCAGGCCAAGTTGCTGAGAGCTATTCAGGAACGGGAGATTCAACGAGTTGGTAGTGACAAGGTCTTTAACGTTGATGTCCGAATAATCGCGGCAACCAACAGGGATTTGAAGGACGAAGTCGAGAAAGGGAATTTCAGGGAAGACCTATACTACAGGCTGAATGTTGTGAATCTTTGGATTCCGTCTTTAAGGGATCGTGGAGATGATGTGCCATTGTTGGCTGCCTTCTTCATAAAACGTTTTTCCGAGTTCAACAGGAAGCAGTTGAAAGGATTTACCCCAATGGCGATGGACGTTTTGGTGAAATATGATTGGCCGGGCAATGTCCGTGAATTGGAGAACGCCGTCGAGCGAGCTGTTATCCTGACCCCTGGAGAATATGTGTCTGAAAAAGACCTACCCCCAGCACTCACTCAGCATTTTGAGAGTGTTTGCGGCGCAAGTGATAGTCCGCAAAGTCTTGGCGGTAAATCCTTGCAGGAGATAGAAAAGGTCGCCATTGAAGAAACCCTTGCTCAGACGGGAGGCAACAAAAGCGAGGCAGCAAAACTCTTGGGTGTTACAAGAACAACCTTGGATAACAAAATTAAGAAGTACGAAATTCTCATCAAAAAATAGTGAACGCTGGTCGTCCTACTTTTCTAGAATGCCTAGCAACCCTGGTTCGCTTTTCTTAGCGTGCGTTTTTTTCCTTTCTATGGAGTGACCCCTATTCGAGTGCGGTGGCGCCTTCTTCATTATGAATGAGGTTCTTGATGATTTGCATTATTTTGCTCCTTGTCGTTGAAGGTTTTCCCCGCCCTAGCTGCCGGCCGCGCCGGTCATGCTGTTGGCGATGGAGGTGAAGGTATCGGACACGGTACTGCCGAGGGTGGACACGGCGGTGACGATGCCCGCCGCGATCAGGGCGGCGATCAGGCCGTATTCCAGCGCGGTAGCGCCTTCTTCGTTGCGGATTAAAGTCCTGAGCATCTGCATTGAAGACTCCCGTTGGCTTGGATGACCGCAGCCTAGCTGCCTGCCGCAGCTCCGGTCATGCTGTTGGCGATGTTGGTAAATGTGTTGGACACCGTGGTTCCGAGTGTAGAAACGGCGGTCACGATGCCTGCTGCGATCAACGCGGCGATCAGACCGTACTCCAGCGCGGTTGCGCCTTCTTCGCTACGGATGAGGGTCATGAGGGTCTTCATTTTTCTTCTCCTTGTTTCATGAAGATACTTCCATGGCGTTTGCACGCCGCATCGAACTTGCCCACCATTGAGCAACCCGCGTGCCACAAACCGGGAAATCCTCCTAACTTTGACGCAACCCACTACTTCCAAAGGAAATATTTGTGATATTGAAATTCTTCGTACCTGCCACCGTTTTAAATCGGGGCCCCATTAATCTATTTTTTGTAGACTCATCAAAATAGAAAATCCCGGCACTCCGAGGAACAATCCTCAGAATACCGGGTCGTTATCGGTCCACAAAAAATGGACTACGTTGAAAATGCGGCTGCGTCGATGTGGTGCTTGCGCAGTTTGTTCCAGAGGTTTTTCGGAGTGATGCCAAGGAGTGTCGCGGCCTCGGTCTGGACTCCACGGGTTCTGGACAGGGCATTGGTGATCAGCCTGCGTTCAAAGGAATTGATGGCTTCGCGCAGTGGCATTTTCATCTCTTCAAAGCCGGCCCCCGGTGCCTGCTCCGGCGCGTCGCCGCCCGGCGTTCTGGAAAAGGCAAGTTCCAGTTCGGATGCGTGTATCACCCCGCCCTTGCTGAATATCGCCGCGCGCTCGATGGCGTTGGCAAACTGCCGGATGTTGCCCGGCCAGCTGTATTCGTACATTTTGCGCATTGCCATCTTGTCCGCGCTGCGAACGTCGGTGCCGAGCTTGACGTTGGCCTGCTGGATAAAGTGTTCCACCAGCCGTGGAATGTCTTCCCTGCGCTCCCTGAGCGGTGGCAGATGGATGGAGGCCACGTTGAGCCTGTAATAGAGATCGCTGCGAAATTCTCCCGCATCCACGCGCTGTTCCAGCTCCTGGTTGGTGGCGGCGATGATGCGCACGTCGAAGCTGATGGACTTGGTGCCGCCCACGCGCTCCACCTGCTTCTGCTCCACGGCCCGCAGCAGTTTCGGCTGCAGGTGCAGGGGCATATCACCAATTTCATCCAGCAGGATGCAGCCGCCCTCGGCCTGCTCGAACTTGCCGGGCCGGGAGGTTGTTGCACCGGTGAACGCGCCCTTCTCATGGCCGAAGAGTTCGCTTTCCAGCAGGCTTTCAGGAATTGCCGCACAGTTGAGCTTCACGAACGGGCCACCCGCCCGAGAACTCATGGCGTGGATGGTGTCTGAAATCAGCTCCTTACCGGTACCCGTTTCACCGAGCACCAGCACGTCGCAGTCCAACTCGGCCACCCGTGCCAGCCGCTCCTTCACTTCCTGCATGGCAGGACTGTCGCCGATGATCTTATCCAGCGGTCCAGAACCCTTGAGGTTTCGCTTGAGTGCCTTCAGTTCGGCCTGAAGGCTGCGCTTCTCCAGCGCCCGCCGGATCACCACCTCCATTTCCTTTATCTGAAAGGGTTTGTTGAAATAGTCGTAAGCGCCGTGGCTCATGGCCTGCACACCGGTATCGCGGGTGCCGTGACCCGTTATGACGATCACGTCCGTTTCCGGCGCCACGGCCCTGAGCTTGGGCAACGCCTCAAGACCGGACATACCCGGGAGCTTCACATCATGGAGAATCAGGTCCAGCCCGCCTTTTTCGGCACGTGTGATGCCTTCCTCGGCGGTCTCAGCCTGCTCCACGGTGAAGCCCAGCTCATCAAGCGCTTCCACCAACATGCCTCGGAAGGCGCGATCGTCATCCACTACAAGTATTCGTTCAGCCATTTGCTCACCCGGTTTCCCTTTTCTACCATGACGGGCCGGTGCAATCCACAAAAAATGGATCAAAAGTTACGACCAAATCAGCCCTCGGCCGAAAGTGTTTTCGGATCGAGAGGCCGCATATACACCGTATACGTAGGGCCCCCGAAGTTGGTCACAAAAAAAATCCACTTTTGATGGAGAGTGGCACACGGGTTGCTCATGTCCTGTCAAACGCGGGATTTCCCGCCGGAGGAAAATGGACATGAGACAAGATCATTCATCCAAAAGCGGAATGGCCGCAGCGGAACTCGGGCTCATCCTCCCCTTCATGGCGCTTCTTCTTTTCCTGCTCATGGAAGGAAGCAACGCCATGCACGCGCATTCGTCTCTGGTGGAAGCCAGCCGAGAAGGCGCAAGGATGGTGCTGATGCAGGGCGAAGCCGGAGCCGACGTGCAGCAACTGGTGCGAAGCCTCGTCTCCGATCTGCCCTCGGAGGATGTGGACGTCCGCGTATCCACCGATACGGACGCGCGCACGGTGACCGTGCTCGCCAGCTATGAATATCAACCAGTAATGGGAGGCCGGGATGCTCTGGAAATGCTCGGCGGCGAAGACGTGCTCGTCATCGAAGCGGGCACGACAATGCCGCTTCCCTAACAGTGAACGCCTCGGCGCGGTAAGCATGGTCATGGCCATGGTCATCCCCGCCGTACTGGCCATGGTGGGCCTCGCGCTCGATCTGGGCAATCTATACTCTGCTCACACCCGCCTTCAGGCCGCAGTCGATTCCGCCGCGCTGGCCGGAAGCCTCGAACTGCCCTACGACCCCGATCTGGACAAGGGACTCGTCCGGGCGGCCGCCACCGGAATGCTGGAAAAGAACTACCCCGGTTCCGAGCTGGACAGTCTGATCCCGGGTACCATGATCCGAAGCGTCAACGTGCAAGCCCATGCGGACGTGGACCTGCTGATTCTCGGCTTCCTCGGTCTTTCCGCCCAGCGCGTGGAGGCTGCGGCGAGCGCCGGATTCAACAAGCTCGAAGTGGTCTTTGTCATCGACAACTCCGGCAGCATGAAGGGCACTCCCATTAATATGGTCAAACAGGCTGCGGGCGAGCTGGTGGACCTCATCATCCCCGACGGCTCGGAAACCGATACCAAGATCGGGCTGGTGCCCTTCCGGGGCAAGGTCAACGTGGGCGAAGCCGCGGGCGACGGTCTCTCCGGCTGCCGCAACGCGGACGGCTCCCTCAATCAGGGCATCCACGAGGACTTCATGGATCTGTATTGGGACCTGCCCTACTACTATCGTCGCCGCGTGAATCTGGACACCTGCTCCAGCATCCCCGAAGCGCAGGAGCTGACCAGAAACAAGAGCGCGGTCATCGCCTCGCTGAACAGCCAGACCGCCACGGGCGCGGCCTCGGGCACGGTGATCCCGGAAGGCCTCAAGTGGGGCCGCCATATGCTCACGCCGCAACGGCCTTACGATCAGGCAGGAGACAAGGAAGAGTTCCGCAAGATCATCATTCTGCTCACGGACGGCGACAACGAGGACGGCAATTGCGGCGGCCCCTACCGCGCCTACTACGAGCCGAACAACTACTGGACCAATGCCTATTACGGCATGAAAGTCACGGACGCGCACTGCGAGGACGGCGGCAGGCTCAATCAGGACATGCTCAACGAGGCAGAAGCCGCCAAGGACGCGGGCATCGAGATATTCACCATCCGCTTCGGCACCTCGGACAACACCGACCGTGACCTGATGCGCGCCATGGCGTCCAGCAAGCCCGGCACGGACGACCACTACTTCGACGCGCCGAGCGTGTACGACATTGACGACATCTTCAAGAAGATCGGACGCCAGCTCGGCTGGCGGCTGCTGAGCTAGGAGGCGACCATGCTGCACAGAAAGAACGGAAAGAGTCTGGGCATGACGGTCGCGGAATTCGGACTGGTGCTGCCCGCCGTCATGGTCCTTTTGCTCGGGACCATGGAGATGGGCAACATGTTCCATTCGTGGCTCACCGTACAGAAGGCGGCCCAGGAAGCCGTGCGCATCGCCGCCACCGGCGAGGGGGCCGACGACGGCACCCGCATGATACGCATCGAAAACAAGGCGCTGGAGCGCATGGAACCCCTCCACGGCACCAAGACCGTCACCGTCTCCAGTTGGCCTCGCGGGCAGGCTTCGGACACCGGCAGTCAGGGCAGCGCGGGCAGCCCGTGCGAGATCGTGGAAGTACGCGCCTCCTGCACCTACACCCCGCTCATCTCACTGATGGAGCCTATCCTCCCGGACGACATCACCCTCAGCAGCGCCGACCGCAAGCTCAACGAGCCATGGCGACCCTGCGATTCATAATGCCCCCCTCACCCTCCCCGAGGTGAATGCATTGAGGCCGGACAGTTTCCCCGACTGTCCGGCCTCGCCGTTTCGCCCGCTCATACGGGCACTATGGAGTGAGGGAGGGTCCCTTTAGGAGCCGTTGACCACGGTGACCGAGCCCGCCGCATTGGTTGCCACCAGCATGTCCACCGCTTCGGCGGATGCCGCGCCGGTACACGCGACGATCACGTCGCCCGTGTCGAGGTTGTATTCCTCTGCCGCCTTATCGAAGTAGCCGGCTCCCGCCACATCGGCGAGAAGGTCTTCGGTGCGGTACAGGAAAAGCTGCTGGCCGGGCACGCCGCCCATGAGGCGCATGTCTTCGGATACGTATGCCATGAGATTTCTCCTTTTGTTTCTATGCGCTGAGCATCGGGGCTACAGGATCTGGGTGTCGTCGTCGCACTGGACCTCGACCACACCGGACGGGTCGATGAGGCACGCGCCCGCGGAGAGCATGTGGTCCACGAGATGCGCGGCCTTTTCCGGTACCCAGTCCACATGGGCCTTGATTTCCTGCCCTTCGGCCAGCCCGATGGCGTTCTTGTGATAAAGGAAGCACTTGCGGATGCCCGCCTCCACGGGGAGTCCGGTGTGGAACATCCAGTTGATGCCCAGCCAGGTGCGGGACTCGGTGCCCTTGAGCCACGGGAACTTTTCGCCCGCGTAATCGGCGCTCTTGAACTCCTCGATGTTGAGCAGCTCGTTCCACTGGTGGGGTCCCACCACGGCGAAGCGGTTGCCGTCGTCGGGCACGTCGTTGGCGTTGAGCAGTCCGAAGGCTTCGAGAATCTTGCCCTTGGTCAGGCCGCTGGTGCTCTCGGGAATGACCGAGGACGTGGCGTCCATGCGGGTGATCACCAGTTCGTCGATCTTGCGGCCAAGCGCCCACGCACCGGCGCTGGCAGCCACCTGCCGCTCGTCGATGTTCTGCTTGAGCTCGTCGAGGCGGTCGATGTACTCGGCGGCGTACCAGTCCTCCAGCGTGCAGGACACGGAGGAGTGGGTGAGGTTCATGATGGGCACGTTGCCGTGACGGGTCTTCTTGCCCGCGGTGCCCTTGCCGCTTTTCTGGAACACGCACTTGGCGCCCTGCACGTTGCTTTTCAGGCGCACGGTGTTGCGCATCTTGGAACCCTGCTGCTGGTAGGCGTTGTGCACGTCCGCGCAGTAGAGGTTGATGAAGGAATTGTCGATCTGAGTGGACATTGCCGTTTCTCCATTTCGTTGTCGGTTTTCCTTGAAAGGGCCGACGGGTATCCCGGAAGGCTTCCGGTTCGCGGGTGGACCGCGTACGGGCCGCAACCGGAGCGCCGGGGCCGAAACATCGCGGACAGTATAGCCCCGGTTTGCGCGGCGAGGCGTTTTCGGCGGCATCCGGGGCGATACAGGGGCGACATTCCCTGTTGACGGGGTGTTTCGGGCAGCTCTGGACCGCCGCCAAGGATTGGGGTACGTATCAGGAATGATTCCCTCCGAACTCGCAACGGCATTCGAGGCCGTCATTTTCGACTTCGACGGCACGCTGGCCGAGCTGACGCTGGACTTCACCCTCATGAAGACCAAGATCGCCGCACTCGGAGAATGCTTCCTGCCGCATCGCCCCGAACCCGACGGAACGCCCGCGCTGGAATGGATGGAGACCCTGACCGCCCATGTGGAGCGCGAATGCGACCGCGACACCGCACTGGAATTCAACTGCCGGTGCAGGCTGGCGATCACCGCCATGGAGCTGGACGCCGCACGCGACGGAAACCTTTTCGAGTTCACACGGCCGCTGCTGCTCGGTCTTCGCGAGCACGGCATCGCCACGGGCATCATTACCCGCAACACCGGTTCGGCGGTACGCACGGTCTTTCCCGACGTGAACGAACACACCGGAGTCCTGCTCGCCCGAGAGGACGCGCCGCGCATCAAACCGCACCCGGCCCATCTGCTGCAGGCACTTGAACGACTGGGCGTCGCCCCTGCTCACGCGCTCATGGTGGGCGACCATCCGCTGGACATGAAAACCGGCCGGGCAGCGGGCACCGCCACCGCCGGTGTCATGAGCGGACGCTGTGATGCCGACGATCTGAAGAATGCCGGAGCCGACCTTGTCTTCGAGGACGCGTCCCGGCTCCTCGCCCCCGGAGCCCTCACGGCAGTCCGTAACTGACCGCAAGAAAGGACGGTAGCTGCATGAAACGACTTTCCAAGACAGACCTCTGGCCCGGAATGTATGTTATTGGCTACCGTGCTGAAAAGGAAGGGGAGGTGGTGAAAGTGGACCGCCCCCTGCTCTCGCGCGAGGAGATCGGACAAACCGTTCCCGACGGGGCGTTCGATGTGCTCGTGGACGAGGAGTTCGAGCTTGGCGAATGGGTCTCCGCCCATCTCGGCGACCAGCTGGAAAAAGAGCGTAGAAGGCTCGAAGAAGCTCGGCTGGAGCTTGAAACCGAACGGGCCGAGTTCGAGCACGAACGGGCGCGCTTTCGGCAGCAGGTGGGAGAAGCGCACGAGCAGGCCATGCAGCGCGCTGTCTCAGGGGCAAAGGCCCGTGAAGAGGGCAACGCCAAACGCGTTGAAGACATGGCCCGGCTCAGGCAGGAAATGGCCGCGGCCAAGGCGGCCCGGAAAAAGAACCCCGATCCGCCGCCCGAAGCTTCCAGGACACCCATCGAAGAAGAATTTCCCCGTGCGGACCAGCTCTACAGCGACGCCGTGAGCTACGCCCGCACTTTCGTGGACGATGTCCGGCGCGGCAAGCCCTTCGACTACCGCGACGCCATGCCCCTCGTTGACGGCTTCATCGACTCGGTTTTCCGCAACGAGTCCGCGGCCGCAGCCCTTTGCAAGCTCAAGATGTACGACGAGTACACCTATACCCACAGCATCAACGTGGCGGTGCTCTCGATCATTCTGGGCAAGCGGCTGGGGCTGGAACGCGCACAACTGCGGATGCTCGGCATGGCCGGCACTTTTCACGACGTGGGCAAGGCCGTGATTCCCGACGAGATTCTCAACAAACCCGGCAAGCTCTCCGACCACGAGATGACGATCATGCGCACCCACCCGCAGGAAGGGTACGACATCCTCAAGACGCAGAAGGCGGTCCCGAAGGAAGTGCTGCGCGTGGCTCTGGAGCATCATGAACGATATGACGGCAGCGGATACCCCCGGCGGGTCAAGGGCGACGCCATCCACACCATGTCACGGATCATCTCGGTGGTGGACGTGTACGATGCCCTGACCAGCAAGCGCGTCTACAAGGACCCGCTGCCGCCCGGCAAGGTGCTCGGCATGATGTACCAGTGGCGAATCTCGGACTTCCAGCCCAACATCGTGGAGCATTTCATCAAGAGTCTGGGCGTGTATCCCGTGGGCAGCTTCGTCCGCCTGAGCAGCGGCGAACACGGCGTGGTGACGGGGCTGAATCCCAGCCTGCCGCTCAAACCCATCGTGAAGCTCGCCTTTGATCACTCGTTGACTCCCATATCCCCGCGCGTCGTGAATCTGGCGGAAACGCCTGACGCGGGCGGGCCGCTGGTCATCGAGGACATCGTAAATCCTTCCGACCACGGCATCTCCGTGGCCGACCTGCTGCAATAGCCCGAAGCGTCACGCACTTCTTGCCTGCCGCCGCCGTTGGTGTACACTGCCCTCATGCGATCCTTCAGGCAGCTGCTCACTCTTCCGGCCCGCATTCAGGGCATGGCGCTCACCGCAGTGTGGGCATACAAGCTGCGCTCGCTGTTCGTGGTCCTCGGCGTGGCCTTCGGCATCGCCTCCCTGACGCTCATCGTCACCAGCGTGGACGGGGCCAACCGCATGGCCGTGCAGATCGTCGAAATGTTCGGCCACGACGCGGCCTTCGTGCTGGGCGGCAACATCAAGAAGAAAGCCGTGGGGATGCGCACCCTGACCCTGAGCCGCAACGATGCCCGGCGCATCAGACAGTCGCTGCCCGGCGCGTATCTGGTGGTGCCCATGCGCGCCAAGTTCGGCCTGACCATCAAATACCGCTCGGAAAACGATCAGGACGTGCCGGTCATCGGCGCCACTGCCGACTATGCCGAGGTCTGGAACTGGCCGCTTGTGGAAGGGCGCGACATCAGCCTCGAAGACAACGAACAGGGCGCGCGCGTGGCCCTGATCGGCAACACGCCAAGTGAAGCGCTGTTCAAGGGCGAGTCCCCGGTGGGTCGCTCCATCTTCATTGAAGGCATTCCCTTTCAGATCATCGGCCGCCTGAAGCATCGCGGCTTCACGGGCGGTCGTGGCGACATCGACAACCGTATCATCATACCGCTGAACACCCTCACTTCGCGCTTCAACATGGACCGGCAGTACTTCCGCGCCCTGCGCGTCAAGTTCCACGAGCCGGAATACATGGCGGCGCACACCGAGAACCTCCGCAGCTTCCTGCGCCACCTGCACGACCTCGCCCCCGACGAGGACGATGACTTCACCATCCTCACTGCCGACGAAGTGCTCAAGTTCCTGGCCATGTTCAAGGGCGGCCTGAGCGTTTTCCTCGGCGTCACGGCAGCCATCGCCATGCTCGTGGGCGGCTTCGTGCTGGCGAACCTGTTCTCCATCAGCGTCGGCGAACGCTCGCCCGAGATCGGCCTCAAGCGGGCCATGGGCGCACACAAGTCGCACATCATGTACCAGTTTCTGGTGGAGGCGTGCGTGCTGACGCTCATTGGCGGGATCATCGGCCTCTTCCTCGGAATGGGCCTCGGCCAGATCCTTTCCCGGCTGGACATCCTCGAAATCCAGTTCTCGTGGAAAGCCTTCGGCATGGCCATGGCCAGCGCGCTGGCCGTGGGTCTTGTCTTCGGCCTCAAGCCCGCCCGGCAGGCCGCCAACATGGATCCTATCGCCGCTCTCAAGGGCGGCGAGTAGCCCTACCGCCTTCCCGGAACTCGCTTTCCTCCCTGCAAGGGAGGGCTTTTCCTGCATTCCATTAATAATTCCCGTACGCCTGCAGCGTGATATTGTCGAAATACCCCTTTCGCTCGTTTTTTTGGCATACCCCGCTTGACACCTATACCCCGTATGGGTATCTAGGAAGCAAGAGTTGTAAGCAATGGATGCGGGCAAGAATCAGGCTGGGGGGCCGATCCGCATCCTGAAAACAATTAAAATCAGGAGGTTCTCGTGAACCGCAAGTTCGTGACCATCATCGGTGCAGTGCTTCTGACCATGGCCGTGGCTTCCATGGCCTTCGCATTCGGCGGCGGCAACCCGCGCAAGGGAAAGTTCCTGTGGCGCAAGAATTGCCGTACCTGCCACGCCCCTAACGGCTCGGCGGCCGACCTGAACCCCGCCGACAAAACACAGGCGGAGTGGACCAAGATTTTCGAATCCGGCGAGATCCCCTGCAAGAGCGACTGGACCGTCGGCGATCAGGACGTGAACGACATCTTCACCTATCTGCACGACTACGCGAAGGATTCCCCGACGCCCGCCAAGTGCAGCTAAACGGCATCGTTTCCGGCGGGGGCCACGCGCTCCCGCCGAACCAGCCTCATTCAAAGGGGGTTCCATGGCGGACGCAAGGAAGGCAAAGGGCATGAACAGGCGCGACTTCTTCAAGGCCACCGGACTGGCCGCGGCGGCTGCCGCGGGCGGCACCATCGGCGGTCTCAAGCCCGCCAAGGCCCGGGCAGCCACACCAGCGCCCGACTGGCAGTCGCACTTCTCGGCCTGCGACATGTGTTTCAACAAGTGCGGCCTCATTGCCCGCGTCGAAAACGGCGTGGTCAAGAAGCTCGATCCCAATCCCAAGTTTCTCAAGTCCCGGGGAATGCTTTGCGCGCGCGGCAACGCGGGCGTGGCACAGCTCTATGATCCCGACCGGCTCAAGTATCCCCTGCTTCGCAAGGGTGAGCGCGGCGAGGGCAAGTGGCAGCGCATCCCGTGGGACGAGGCCATCGACCTGATGGCCGAACGCATGCAGGGAATCCGCGAGAAGTATACCCCCTGCGGGCATCTCTTCAGCGCCGGATCGGACCTGCAGAGTAAGTTCGTGTCCCGCTTCGGCGAGGTTTACGGTTCCTACAACATCACCTCCCACGAGTCCCTGTGCCTGCTCAGCGGCAACCGGGCCTTCCTGGACACTTTCGGCGAGGTGCCGTTCGCGGACGTGCTCAACTCCAAGTACATCATCATGGCCGGCGCCAACCGCTTCGAGGCGCTGGTCACGCCGGATTCCATGGACCTCATGACCGCCATGCAGAACGGCTGCAAGCTCGTGGTGCTCGACCCGCGTTTCACCAAGACCGCGGCGCTGGCCAACGAGTGGCATCCCATCCGGCCCGGCACGGACATGGCCTTCATGCTGGCGCTGATGCACGTTATCATCAACGAAAAGCGTTACGACCAACAGTGGATCAAGGAAAAGACCCACGGGTTCGACCAGCTTGCCAAGCATGTGCAGCAGTATACTCCGGAATACGCGGCCGGCGAATGCGGCATCCCGCGCGAGGACATCGTGCGCATAGCCCGCGAGCTGGCCGACGCCGCTCCGGAATCCATGGTCTACCCCGGCCGCCGCAGTTCGGATTACGAGGACTCCACCCAGATTCGGCGCAGCTTCGCGCTGCTCAACGGCATCCTCGGCAACTGGGACCGCCCCGGCGGCCTGCTCGCCGCACGACAGGTGGGGCTCAAGGGCGTGCCCTATACCGCCCCGTGGTATGACGACAACCCGTGGGACCGCGTGGATGGCGGCGTGGTGCCCGGCCTGTTCGAGCACGAAGGCTCCTTCGTCATCACCCGCGACAGGGTGCTCAAGAACGAGCCATATCCGGTCAAGGGCTGGTTCGTTTACAAGACCAACCCCATGGCCACCGCGCCCAACCGCAACAAGACCATCGAGATGGCCAAGCACATGGACTTCATGACCGTGGTGGACATCGCCATGAGCGACACCGCGTGGATGGCCGACCTTGTGCTCCCCGCGCCCAGCTATCTGGAACGCACCGACCCCTGCGCCGGACTTCAGGGCTCCGTGGCCTGCGCCTGCGTGGTCAAGCGCGACCCCGTCGTCCCTGCCATGTACGAGAGCCGCCCTGTCTTCGACGTGCTCAAGCAGGTTGCCGGAAAGCTTGATCTCGGCGAATTCTTCGATTTCACCATCGAGGAATTCCGCGAGCAGCAGCTGCGCGAACTGCCCGACGCCGAAGAGGCGCTGAATCGTGACGGCGTCTACTACAATCCGAGCAAGGTCTATGGCCTCTACGACGGCAAGATCTACAAGACCAGCAGCCACAAGATAGACCTGTTCAACGAACGCTATGAGCAGATGGGCGTTGCGCCCCTGCCCGCCTACAATCCGCCCGCCAAGGTGCCGAAGAACCGCTTCCGCATGGTGGTGGGCCGCAGCGCCGTGTACACGCAGGGCTCCACCGGAAACAACAGCCTACTGCACCAGCTCACGCCCACCAACACGCTGTGGCTCAACCCGGAGGCGGCCTCGCGTCTGGGCATTGCCGACGGCGACCCCGTGGAGGTCTCCAGCTCCGTGGGCCGCGGCGAGCTCAAGGCCCGCGTCACGCATGAGATCCGCGAGGACACGGTGTACATGCTCAGCGGCTTCGGGACGCTCTCCACGCAGCTCTCGCTGACCCACGACAACGGGGCCAGCATCAACAATCTGCTGGAGGACGATTACGATCAGGTCTCCGGCAACGCCGCCATGCACACCACGCTGGTGACCGTAACAAGGAAGGTGAGCTGATGGCACGCAAACTCGCAATGGTAATCGACGCGTCCAAGTGCATCGACTGCAAGGGATGCATGGTGTCCTGCAAGGTCGCCAACGGCGTGCCCGAGGAGCACTGGCGCAACTGGATCAAGCCCACCGAACCCCAATTCGGTCCCGGCAGGCGGCCTTCCATCCGCTTTCAGCCCGGCGGCTGCATGCACTGCGACAAGCCCACCTGCGTGGAGGCCTGCCCCACCGGCGCCACCTTCAAGGACAAGGAAACGGGCGAAGTGGTCATCGACAAGGACCTGTGCATCGGCTGCGGCAACTGCATCCCGGCCTGTCCGTACGACGCCCGCTACCGCAACCCGGTGAGCAGGAAGGCCGACAAGTGCAACTACTGCCCCGAACGCAGGGCGGCCGGACTCGAACCCGCCTGCGTGGACACCTGTCCCACCAAGGCACGCGTGTTCGGCGATATCAACGACCCGGATTCCGAGGCCTCCAGGCTGCTTCGGGAGAACAAGCCCCGCGTGCAGGTGGTGGTCAACGAGGCCACGAACACCAAGCCCAACATGTACTACATCGGATCGCCCGGAGACGCGGCATGGCCCAGAAAGGCCGTGGTGCCCTCCAGCATGGTGGCCATGAAGGAGGCCGCGCCGCTGGTCAAGGGACTGGTGGGGCTGACCGGCCTCGGTGTGCTGGCCATGCTCGGCAGACAGCTCTTTGCCGGAGACTCCGGGGATTCTCACGAGGAGGACCGTCATGGCTAGACAGTTCAAGCGCCACGACCGTTCCGACATATTCATCCACTGGTTCAACGCCGCCTGCTGGCTGCTGTTGCTCATCACGGGCATCGGCCTGATCAGCAACCCGGCCATCGACCCGCTCGGTTCCGGATATCCCGAGGCCATGCGCTCGCTCGTGGGCGGCGGGGCCAATCTGCTGGCCATCCACGAGGTCATCGGCTTCGTCTGGATTCTGGGCTTCATCTGGTATCTGGCCGTGAACGCCCGCGGCGCCGGTTTCTTCCTGAAGGAGGTCTTTATGGTCTCCCCGGCTCGCGACATGGCCTGGATGCTCAAGAAGATGGTGCTCATGACGCTGGGCCCCAAGCCGCTGAAGATGATCGGCGTCAACCCCGAGCTGCCGGAACAGGGCTTCTACAACATGGGCCAGAAGGCCTTCGCGCAGGCCAGCGTGGCCGGGGGGGTCGTCATCGCCGTCACCGGCGTGATCATGTTCCTGTCCGACAAGACCTTCGGCGCGGAGGCAACCGGCATCGTGAGCTGGGCCGTGACCCTGCACTTCATCGCGGTGGGCGTGGTCTTCGCCGGACTGTTGGTGCACATCTACATGGCCGCCATCAGCCCTGAGGAACGCCCCGGCTTCCGCTCCATGTTCACGGGCCACGTTCCCGAGAACTACGCCAGACATCACCACGGACTGTGGTACGAAAAGGTACGCTCCGCTCCCGAAAACGACGGGTAGCGGCGGATAATAGAGGGACCAAGGGGCCGTCGCCGCACGGCGGTCCCGCCAACCGAGAGGAAGGGATTTTTATGATGAAGCGACTCACCTACGCGTTCGCCATGCTCATGGCGCTGGCACTGGTCTCCGGCTGCACCGCGGCCAAGACCACCACGGCGGAGACTCCCGCCTTCACCCAGTACACGGACCTCGTGGACTACGACTTTGTGGCGCAGTACGCCAAGATGCCCAAGCCCGAAGGCGTGATGATCATCGACTCGCGCCCCTACAAGACCAAGTACGTCAAGGGATTCATCCCCACCGCCGAGAGCATTCCGGCATCGCAGTTCGACAAGATGACCGACAAGCTGCCCGAGGACAAGAACACCCTGCTGATCTTCTACTGCGGCGGCCTGCACTGTCCGCTGTCCCATAAGTCCGCCTATGCCGCGGAAAAGCTCGGCTACACCAACATCAAGGTCTACGCCGAAGGTTTCCCCAACTGGAAGAAGAACGCCGACTACTACTCCGTTGGCATGGAAGCCGTTAAGAACATGATGGCCGAAGGCGAGCCGTACCTGCTGGTGGACTCCCGTCCGCACCGCAAGTTCCTCAAGGGCGCCGTGCCTTCCGCAGTGAACATCCCGGACACCCAGTTCGACAAGTTCAAGGGAATGCTGCCCGTGGACAAGTCCACCAAGCTGGTCTTCTACTGCGGCGGATTCCATTGCCCGCTGTCCCACAAGTCCGCCGTCAAGGCCAAGGCCATGGGGTACGAGCACGTTGTCACCGCTGAAGCGGGCTACCCCGGCTGGAAGGAACTCTACGGCGCAGGCGGCGCAGTGGAAGTCTCCGGCGGCGCAGCCGAAGGCTCCATCGACACCCAGCAGTTCCTGAACATTCTGGACGAAAATCCCGACAAGATCACGATCGTGGACGTGCGCACCCCCGAGGAATATGCGGCCGGGCATTTCCCCACCGCCATCAACATCCCCGTGGACGAGCTTGAGGACCGGGCCGACGAAGTGCCCACCGACAAGCCCATCGTGTTCTCCTGCGCCTCCGGCGCCCGCGCCGGCGAAGCCTACTTCATGTTCACGTTTGCGCGCCCTGAAGTGGAAGAGGTCTACTACCTCGAAGCCAGCAACCACTTCGAAAGCGACAACTCCTATGAAGTGAAGGCCAACAAGTAACCAAACGCGGAGCCGGGCCGAAACGCCCGGCTCCAAAATTTTCAGGGGGTTCGCCATGTCCCTGCGCCTCGCCGCCGTCCTGTTCGCCGTCATTGTCGCGGTATCGGGCACGACAGCCATCCCGACCTTCGCCGCACCATGGCCCGAACAGGCGGCGCGCGAGGCGAAGCAGGGTGGATACTCCCTTGTGGACACCTGGATTGCCCTAGGGTTTTCTTGGACACCGAATTGGGCGTAACAAACGTCCAGGAGGTGACCGACAATGGGAAAGAATTCGAAGGCCGGTTCCGGCTCTCCGGCGGAGGGAGGCCGTAGGCCGAACGGAGCCGGAGAGCCGGAACCGGCGCGCAAGAAGAAACGTTTCTGGGCCCAGCACAAGGTCGAAGCCGTGCTTCGCCTGCTTCGGGGAGAAGACCTTGAGCTTCTCAGCCGAGAGTTGGGAGTGCCT
>NZ_AQXE01000020.1 GCF_000375485.1 Desulfovibrio oxyclinae DSM 11498
CGACGAATGGCTGGGTTGCCTATCACAAAGCCCTCGGGGCAACGCACTTCATCCAGCCGCATCAGGTGAGTGCTGCGGTGGCCAACTCGGAAATATGGGGGGACGTCAAGCCGAATTCCCTCGCCTTCACCGTTGGGAACAACAGCACCGTGAACGCCCCCGCCGAAACCTATATCGCCTACGTTTTCCGNTCCGTCCCCGGTTTTTCGGAGGTGTTCAGCTTTGAGGGCAACGGCTCCAACGCAGGGCCGAGAGCAAATCTGGGTTTTCTGCCCCTGGCCATGCTGGGGAAAAATGCAACTGCCACGCAGGACTGGTTTTTCGTTTCCTCTGACATGGACGGAGGCCGGAACAATATTGAGCGATGGGTTGAGGGCAACACGGTTGAGCAGGCGTTCGGCTCGCCCGGGCTGTTTTCGTTCTTCTCGGGTGGCTTCGACGTCATAAACTCGTCGTCGCTGATTGACGGCAACGGCGACACCATCGTCGGCATCGCATGGGCGGCGCAGCCTTTCAAATATTCCAACGCATTCTAGGAGGTTTATCATGTGGAGATATCCGGACAACACCTTTCGACAGACCCCGCCCGCGCAGGTGGTGCAGGGTGGCAGCGTCCGCCTTTTTGCGGATCTGACCCGCGAGGAGCGCGCAACGCTTGGCTACCACGAGGCGCGGCCGTTGCGGCGCGAACCGTTCACCAGCTACGTCACTGAGTGGTTGCTGGGCGAGGATCTGATCCTGCGGGAGCAGATCGTGGAGGCCGTGGTGGACGAGGCGGCGAGGCGTGAGCATCAGGCGAACGGAATCCGCAAGGAACGGGACCGGCGCATCGAGGAAGTCATGTGGCGCGTGCAGCGTTTTGAATCGGAGACGCGGCTGGGGTTGACGCCCTGCGACGACATCGCGGCTCTGGACGCCTATGTGCAGGCGCTGCGGGATGTGCCCCAGCAGGTGGGGTTTCCGGAGATCGTGGAGTGGCCTGCAAAAACATAAGAAAAGGCCCCCGGCTTAAGCCGGGGGCCTTTTTGAAATCATGGGTGGATACAGGCAGGAACCTAGAAATCGTAGCGGAGACCGAGGCCCATGCGGTGGGAACGGTATTCAGCTTCGAACAGACCGTAGTCCAGCTTTTCAAGACCGGCCATGAACTTGTAATCGGCCTGCACGCTCCAGTTCTCATCGATACGGTAGCGCAGACCGGCGATGGGCTGCACCAGAGGAATGCTCGCGGTATCGGAGAAGTCGTCACCTTCGAGGTCCAGCTCGCCATAGGACCAGCCGTAACCGAAGCCGAGACCACCGTAGACGCTCAGCGGGCAATCTTCCTTGAGCTGATATTCGTAAAGAGCATTCACCATCAGCGCGGTCATATCGAATTTGCCGCCCACATCGAGATTGCCGATGTTGGAAGTGACTTTATCGAGGTCGCTGCTGAAATAACTGCCTTCCAGTTCAACGCGAATGCCACTTTCCCACTGGTAGCCGCTGGCGGCGGAAAGTCCCCAGCCCCATCCGGACTCGATTTTCGCATCCGCTTCGCGCAACTCCGCGTTGGTGGCCGAGTCGTTCGACGAGATGTCGCTGTCCATCAGATACTGGGTGGAAACGCTGCCGGAGACATAGTGCTGTCCAGCATTGGCGGCGGTGGCGACAACGAGAACCATCGTGAGTGCGAGCAGAACTTTTTTCATGGGAGACCTCTTTTCTTCTGTGCCGAAGTTGAATTCCTACCAGGCAGCTAGGAATACACGTGGTGGAAAAGATTGTCCATTACAAATTCCTGTAATCCTATACACTACTTCAGAATCCCGTTGGCCAACAGCTTCTGGATACCGACCACGTCGGTGCCTTTCTTCAGTTCCTTGACCACCGGTTCGCTTCGGCCCGACATCCAGATTTTCAGTTCGGCGTCCAGATCGAAGTGGCCCGCGGTCTCCACCGAAAAACAGGTCATGGAACGGTACGGCAGGGAGAGATAGTCCACCTTGGAGCCGGTTATGCCCTGCTTGTCGATGAGCAGCAGCCTGCGGTCCGTGAAAACGAACATGTCGCGGATGACCTTGAACACGCGCTGGACGTGCTCGGCGTCCGCCAGAATCGGGGCAAGTTCTTCGGCGACGTCTTCGGACTTCACTTCCGAGGCGTTACCCATCAGTCCGTCGAGAAATCCCATGTTCGCTCCTCTTTGAAGGGGTTATGTACTAATCGATGAGGTCGGGCCGCTTTTCGCCAAGCAGCCTGCCGATGGCTTCCATCATCTCATGGCGCAGGATCGGCTTCATGATGAAGTCGCCTATGCCTATCTCGCGGATGCGTTCGTAACTCACGGCCTCGGAAAAACCGGTGCACAGGATGATGGGCACGCCGGGGCGAATACGCACCATCTCACGCGCCAGTTCTATGCCGGTCATGTTGGGCATGGACTGGTCGGTAATCACCAGGTCGAAATCATCGCTGCGATACTTGAAGGCTTCAAGCGCCTCGATACTGCTGGTGCGAGTGACCACGTCAAAGCCCATGGACTCCAGCATCTCCTTGCCGATGTCCACCAATGCCTTCTCGTCGTCCACGAACAGGATGCGCCCCTTGGTAAAGACGAGCTGAGGCCGGGACTCCGTCTGCGGACGTTCCAGCGACGGGGTGCGCGGAAGAAAAACATGAAAGACCGTGCCGCTGCCCGGCTCGCTTTCCACAGTGATATGCCCGTCGTGCCGCTTGACGATGCCGTGCACCATGGCGAGACCCATTCCAGTGCCCTCGCCGGGTCCCTTGGTGGTGAAAAACGGATCGAAAATGCGCTCAAGCGTCTCGGCATCCATGCCGGGGCCGTTGTCGCGAACGGTCAAACGGACGAACCATTCGGGACCGCCCAGCTCTTCCGGGGGTTCCGGGCCATCGGCGTCCGCATCGGCCAGTTCCACGTCAACCCTGCCGCCTCCACGCTCCATGGCTTGTGCAGCGTTGGTGCAGAGGTTGAGCATGATCTGGTGCAGCTGGGTGGCATCGGCCATCACCTGATCATCCTTTGCATCGACGGTAAGGGTCAGCTCGATGTTGGCGGGAATGCTGGAACGCAGCATCTTGAACGCTTCCTTGAGAAGCGGCGAAAGCGACATGGGCTGCCGCTCCTCGGGACTCTGGCGGCTGAAGTTGAGAATCTGCGTCACGAGATCGCGCGCACGCCGCCCGGCGGAAAGAATCTCGCCCACGCGACGGGCAAGGCCCGACCCCTCGTCTGCCGAGGATTCGATGATTTCCGCATACCCGAGGATCACGCCGAGAATGTTGTTGAAGTCGTGCGCGATGCCACCTGCGAGCGTGCCGAGCGACTCCATCTTCTGGGCCAGTCTGAGCTGCTGCTCCAGCCGTTTGCGCTCGGTAATGTCGAAGAAATATCCGCGGATTTCATGACCGCCGCGTTCGTTGGTCACCACGTCCACGTTGCCCAGCAGCTCCCTGCCCCTTGGCCCTGCGCTGAGTTCGTGATTCCTGACGCTGCCGCGTTGCCGCAGCAGTTCATCCAGCGGCTCCTTGCCGCCGAGCTTTCCCCATATTTCAAACAGGCTCATGCCTGCCGCGGCTTCCGGTGAGGCCAGCCCGAGCACCTCGGCAAAAGCGAGGTTGCAGTCCACGATCCGCCCCTTGGCGTCAGCGAGAAAATTGCCGGTGATGTTCTTTTCGAAGAGTTCGCGATACCGCTCTTCACTGGCCTTGAGGTCCTTGAGCACGTCGGCACGCTTGGCAATGTCGTTGAGCAGCCGCTGGTTGGCCTTGTTGAGTTCCTCGGTTCGGGCCTCAACAACCAGTGCGAGGCTTTCGTTGAGTTCGCGAAGCTCGGTCTCGGCGCGCCACTTGTTGCAGAGCGACACGGCCACCTGACGGAACTCCTGCGAGCGAAAAGGCTTTTGCAGGTACAGCAGCTTTTCCGGAGGCTGAACGCGACGGTTGAGTTCGGCAAGCGGCACACTGGTGGCCGAAGACATCATGAGCACTTCGACGCCAGCGTCCATTTCCCGCAGCATTTCTGCGGTTTCCACGCCGTCCATCCCGTGTTCAAGGCGGACTTCGACCACGGCAAGGGCAAAGGGCCTGCCCTCGGCCACACCATCGGCCATGGCTTGAACAGCTTCGGCACCGGTTGTGGTCCTGACCACCTCGAAACGGAAGGAATCCACGGGCGCGTCCGTCATCGGCGCCGCAGAGGCATCGGAAAAGAGTGCTTCGAGCGCTTCGGGTTCCTGCCCTTCATAACAGAGGATGTCGCGATACAGCGTGAGCGCATCGCGATCGGGGTCCACGGCGAGTACCCGGAATACGGTGGTGTCCTGAACGGGCAAGAAACGCTCCTCTATTTCCTTGAGGGATGCATGGCCCCCTTTCGTCGGAATATATTGGAACGAACGGAAAAAGTGAAGCGGTGCGGGAAACCGCGCGCCCGAAGGGGCAAAACCCAGCGGGCGCGCGGATGTCTGGCGGTTGGAGCGGGCCACGAGGCTACTGTGCGGCCTCGGTCAGAGGGTAGACACCGGCCTGCTCAAGACCCAGCCTCTTCAATACGGCGGGTCTGGCATCCATGGCCTCCTGAAGAGAGGAATAGTGGCCGACCAGCACCCGGTGCCAAACGCCCTTTTCTCCGAGGTCTGCGGTGGCGAGAGAGCTTTCAAAGCCATCGTGCTTCAGGGCCTCCATGTGCTTTCTCGCGTGCTCGGTGTCGCGCCATGAGCTGACGTGCAGTCCATATTCGGCGCGCTTTTCTTCGATAGTATCAGACACCCCTTCTGCCGCAGACACGTCAGTCGCGTCCTCGGCGACCATTTCCCCGACGGTCGCTTCGGTCGCAACTGTTTCCGTGGCGGCCGCTTCGGTTACGGTCGCTTCGGTTGCCGTCGGTGCGCTGGCTGTCGCTTCGGGTTCATCCGCAAATCCCGGAGGGAGGGAGGTGAAACCGAGCGAATCCGGATCCGCGGCGGGTCCGGTCGCCGTGGCCGCGGCGGGGAGAGCCGCGGCCTCGGCGATGGACCGACGCTCGTTCCCGGAGGATGCGAGCGGCGGCAGGTTCGGGGTGGAACCTTCGTTTTCGGTGCCCGAAGAGGCAGCCATACGCGCCCGCTTCAGGTTTTCGAAAGCCTTATCGTAAAAGGTCGGGGAGAGCTCCACCGCCCTTTCGAAATATCCAGCGGCCTGCTGCGGACGCCCTTCCATGAGCAGCACGTAGCCGAGGTTGTTGTACGCCTTGGATTCATTGCCGCCGTAGCGGAAGGCCTCAAGCGCCTCGTCGAGCCGCCCCATGCGGGTCAGGGCGAGACCGAGGTTGTTGTAGGTGCGCGCGGAAGCGCCGCCGCTTTCCAGTGCATTGCGGAAGAGCCGTGCCGCCTGCCGATACTGCTGGCGGGCCATGTGCGTCACGCCGAGATTGTTCACCACGCGGGCCGCGTCCTTGCCGTTGGCAGACTTGAGCGCGAGCCGGAAGTGCTTCGCGGCCAGATCGGGGTTGCCCCGACGATCATGCAGCACGCCGTAATAACAATTGGCCTTCCACCGTTCTGGGTTGGTTTCCAGCGCGCTTTGCAGATGCTCTTCCGCCTCGTCGTCAAGCCCGGCGAGATAGAAGACCACGCCCGCCCCTTCATGTGCACCGGCATGATCCGGTTGCTTTTCGAGCACGGCGCGAAATTCGCGCAGAGCCGCTTCCGTGGCACCCTGCTCAAGGAGCATTTCGCCCTTGAAGGCGCGGATTTCGATATTTTCGGGAGCCATGTTCTGAGCCCGGTTCAGGTGCACAAGGGCCATCTCGGGCTTGCCGTCGGCAGCCATGCCGCGACCCACCTGAAGATGCTGGTCGGCAGTGAGTTCGGAGTCGCCGCCCCAGGCAAATTCCTGAAAGGACTCCCCGTTGCCGGTCTTGCGTGCGGCGCATCCGCCCAGCAGCGTTGCGGCCAACAGTATCGCGAGTGTTCTGATGACGATGGCGTTCATATCGGTTCTCCCCTTTTTGACGCTATTGCGGCAGCGCCGCGAAAACGTCGATGAAAAGCATAATGGCCGGCCCCATGATGACCACGAACAGCGCGGGCAGGATGAAAAGGATCAAGGGCAGCAGCAGAAGCACGGGCAGCTTGGCGGCCTTTTCCTCGGCCAGCTGGAACCGCTTGGTGCGCATGGTGTCCGAATACACGCGCAGAGTGCGCCCCACGCTGATGCCGAACGTGTCCGCTTGCACGAGCAGGGATATCAGGCTGTTCAGGTCTTCCACGCCGCAGCGGCGGCCAAGGTCGCGCAGGGCATCCGTGCGCTTCCTGCCGGCGCGCAGCTCCAGCGTGAGCTGATAGAATTCGAGGCTGATCTCGGGCGATGAGTTTCTCATCTCATTGCACACGCGGGTGATGGCCTGATCCAGCCCCATGCCGGATTCCACGCAGACCACCAGAAGGTCCAGCGCATCGGGCAGGGCGTTAAGGATGGCCTCGGCCCGTTTCTTGGTACGCATCCGCAGCCAGATGTCCGGGGCGTAGCAGCCCACGGCGGCCAGTCCCACGGCGCCGAGCACGGTGGGCGGCAGCCCGAGGTCTTCGAAGACGAGCTGACGCAGCAGCAGGAATCCGCCCGCAAGAGCAACGGTGAGGGAAGCCTTGGCCCCCTGAAACACGCGCCAGCCGTCAGGCCTGCGGATGCCCGCGCGAATGAGCGCAAGCTGGTTGGCCCGGCGTTCCTCGTCGGTCTTGGGACCTATGCGCGCGCCGAGCTGGCCGAACATGTCGGAAACCGGATGCCAGAGGCCGCCCAGAAGGGATCCGCCAGTCTTCCCGGTGCTACGGGGGCGACCGGAAATGCGCTGGGCGATCTCTTCGGACCGTTTCGCGCCGCCGCTGAGACTCATGAAGCCCATGAGGGCCATGAGCACCGCGGCGAAGGCGGCCCCTGCCGCTATGAGTGGAATGTACTGTTCGAACATGGTTCGGTCCCTACACCTTGATCTTGATCATCCGACGGATGATGACGATGCCGAGCGTCATGGAACATGCTGCCCCGATGGCCATGCTCCGACCCAGTTCCGTGGTCCACAGAAGGCTCATGTATTCACGGTTGAGCAGGAAGAGGACGCCCGCCACGGCAAAGGGCAGCAGGGTGAGGATGAGTGCGGAGATGCGGCCCTCGGCGGACAGCACCTTGATCTTGCCGTGCAGCTTGAACCGTTCGCGTACCAGCCGGGCTATGTTGCCGACGATTTCGGCGAGGTTGCCGCCGGTCTCCCGCTGAATGTTCACGGAGACCACGAAAAATTTCAGGTCCGGGCAGTCCACCCGGTTGAGCAGGTTGTCCAACGCGCGGTCGGAATCCATACCATAGTTGATCTCGTCGATGGTCTTGCCGAATTCGGAGCCGATGGGTTCGTCGAATTCGTCGGCAACCATGCGCATGCCGCCGCCGAAGGTGTGCCCCGCCTTGAGGGCGCGGGCCAACAGATCCAGCGCTTCGGGCAACTGCTCCTGAAAACGGTCCATGCGCTTGGTGCATCGGCGTTTGAGCCACCAGATGGGTATATACCCCACGATTCCGGCGAGCACGGCGGCCGCGATCAGCATCTTGCTGAGCAGGAAAACCGCGTAACCGGTGAGCAGGCCCAACGTGAGACTGAGCAGCAGATACAGCCCCGGCGTGCCGGGGGCCTTGGCCATGGAGACGAGACGACTCAGGTTGGCTGCCCAGCGCATCTGCTGCAGCATGGTGTTGAACCACGGCACTTCGCTCATCTGCCTGCGTACGAGGTATTCCACGGTTTCCACGTCCGCGTCCGAGGCGGCCAGCGCGCCCAGACGGCTGCGGATGCGCTCGTCCGAGTCGTCCCGGCGCGAGCGCAGGAACGAGGCGACGCCCACCACGAGCAGGAAAACCACGAAAGCGCAAAGCACCACGATGAGCAGCATCACAGCATTTCCCTCCCGTCGTCACGCCGCAGCGCGGGGTGCACGTCGAACATCTCGTTCTGCAGGGGGAAGCCCATGCGCACCAGATGTTCGGCGAAACGCGGTCGGATGGCGCGTCCGGTGTGATGTCCCAGCACCTTGCCGTCCTCGCTCATGCCGGTCTGTTCGAAGGCGAAAATCTCCTGCATGGTGATCATCTCGCCTTCCATGCCGTTGACTTCCTGAATGCTGACGACCTTGCGGGTACCGTCCACCAGACGGGTGGCCTGCACGATGAGGTCCACGGCCGAGGCCACGTAGCGCTTCATGGACACGTCGGAAATATTCAGCCCGGCCATGGAGACCATGGTTTCGAGACGCATCAGGCAGTCGCGCGGAGTGTTGGCATGGATGGTGGTGAGCGAGCCGTCGTGACCGGTGTTCATGGCCTGCAGCATGTCGAGGGCTTCCGAGGCACGAACCTCGCCGACAATGATGCGGTCCGGGCGCATACGCAGACAGTTCTTGACCAGCTCGCGCTGGGTGATCTCGCCCGTGCCCTCGATGTTGGCGGGACGGGTTTCCAGCCGCACCACATGGTCCTGCTTGAGCTGCAGCTCCGCCGCGTCCTCGATGGTGACGATGCGCTCGTTCTCGGGGATGTAGCGCGACAGACAGTTGAGCAGCGTGGTCTTACCGGAGCCGGTACCGCCGGAGATGATGATGTTCAGCCGTGCACGGACCGCGCCTTCGAGGATAAGCGCCATCTCGGGGGTCAGCGCCTCGAAGCCGATGAGGTCCTGAATCTCCAGCGGGTCGCGGGAAAACTTACGAATGGACAGCGAGGGGCCGTCCAGCGCCAGCGGCGGGATGATGGCGTTGACGCGCGAGCCGTCGAGCAGGCGGGCGTCCACCATGGGCTGGGATTCGTCGATGCGCCTGCCCACGCGGGACACGATGCGGTCGATGATCTTGCGCAGGTGGTCGTCGTCGCGGAACCGGGCCTGCGTGCGCTCCAGCTTGCCGTTTCGCTCCACGTAGACCTGACTGTAGGAGTTCACCAGAATATCGTTGACCGTATGGTCCTGAATGAGCGGCTCCAGCGGCCCGAGCCCCACCACCTCGTCCTGAATCTCGGCCAGCAGCCTGCGCCGCTCGGCCATGTTCAGCGGGGCGTTGTGGAACTCTTCCCAGAGCAGCCCTTCGGCGGCACGGGCAATCTCGGCGCGCATCTCGCCGTCTTCGAGACGGTCGAGCAGCGACAGGTCGAGCATGTCGATGAGCCGGTCGTGGATGCGGGTCTTGATGTCGAAGAACACTTCCGAAGTGGAGGTTTCCTGCTTCGGAGCCTCTACCTTGGCGGCTTCGGGCGCCTTGGGGGCCTCGACGGTCTCTTCGCCGCTGCGATTGCGGTTCAGCCGCTGTGCCAGATTCATGCGTTCACCCTCCCTGCGGAGCCGCTCTTGCGGCCGCCCTTGCGCGACAGGAGTCCGGACAGACCGGAGAACAGGCCGCCGCGTCTGGCGACGGGCAATCCGAGTTCACGGGCCATTTCGTTCACGGGCTTGGCATACGCGCTCTTGGGGGACGCGGTCAGCAACGGCACGCCCTGATTGATGGCGGCCGAGGCATCCGCGAACACGCCGGGGAGCGTCAGGCCGATCTCGCAGCCGAGGGCCTCGGCTGCATCGGTCGGCTCCACGCCGCCGCCCTTGACCACGCGCGAGGCCACCACCCGCAGCTTACGGGAGGCTTCGGGATCGGCACGCCTGAAAGCGTCCACGGCACGCTTGGCATCCGCCAGCGCGGGCATGGTCAGCTCCGTGACCAGCAACAGATCGTCCGCCTGCTCCGCTGCGGTGGGCAGGGAGCCGTCGGACTCAAGAGCCGCGTCCACGATGATGTGATCGTAGGCTCCGCGCATGGTCTCGAAAAGGGTATGCACGGCCTGCGGATCGGGCTTTGCGGGATTGCGCGGCCCGGCCAGCACGGCCAGCTTGTCAGGGCCTTCGCCCACCGCGCTGGCGAGGAAGGTTTCGTCCAGACGGGAGGCGTCCGCCAACAGGTCTTCCCAAGTGTAGTCGCACTGGGCTTCAAGGAAGAAGCGCACATCGCCGCACGGTCTGCCCATGTCCGCCAGCAGCACCCTGCCCGGTGCTGCCTTGGCAAACACGTTGGCCAGATTCACGGCCAGCGTGGTGCTTCCCATGCCCGGACGCGCGCCGAGCACAACGCTCACGCGTCCGCTGCTTTCCTGTCCTTCCACGACCACGTTGCGGCTGCGGATGCGCATGAGCACGTCACGCACCGCCCGAGGCTCCAGCGGATACGGAAGATATTCCCGGATGCCGCCGCGCATGGCTTCGATGAGCAGTTCGGGGGCGGGCTTTTCGCCCACCAACACCACGTCCGTGGCCGAGCCGTTTTCCAGCGCACCGGCTATCTCCGCCAGTTCCTGAACGGCCTCCGGGCCGGGCTCGTAGAAAAGCACGCCCATGTGTTCGGCGTTTTCCGGCGCGTGAACAACCCACGGCAGAGCCTCGACAACCTTGTCGAGCACCTTGCGCTGGGTGTCGTCCGCCACCACCACGGTCATGGTCAGCTTGCCTCTCATCGTGCTCCTCCGGCATGGGATGCAAGCTCCACCTGCGCATGGCCTGCGGAACGCATCGGTTCGACATGGAAGCTGTCCAGCACGAAGACATCCGCGAGGATGACCACCGCCATGACCAGCATCAGCACCAGTTCCCGCCAGTAGGTAACATTGTCTTCGAAATAATACATCAGTTCAGCATCTCCCCGAGAACCTCCTGAAAAAGGCTCTCACCCTCGGAACTCCCCGACTTGGGGCCTTCCTGATATTGCTCCAGAACCTTGAGCGCATATTCGCCGTCGGCGCCCTTCACGGGCTCGGTGCCCGCGGGCATGGGATTGAGCTTCTGGGCTTCCACCGCCTGACTCACGGCCGTGCCGTGCGGCATGGTGCTGGGTTCGTGCTGCACCTGCATGACGCTGCAGCCGGACAGTCCCAGCGAGGCGAGGAAGACGATGACGGTCATTGCGACGTTTCTCATGAAGACTTCTCCTTGTGCCCGCCTAGTTCGGCAGGGAATGGCCCAGGTCGCCGTCGAAACCGCTTTCGGGGCTGACCACGACGGACTCGCGGCGGTTCTTCGGGGCGCTCGTCAGCGCAGGCTTGTCGCGGCGGCCCTCCAGAAGACCGAGCAGATAGAACTCGTAATCGCTCGGTTCGCGGAATCCGTCAGTGGGCAGCGACTGGGTCGCGGCATCCACCGGCTTGACCAGATGCGCGGTGACGATGATCACCAGTTCGGTCTTGTTGCTCCTGAAGTCGTTGCTGCTGAACAGCGAGCCGAGCACCGGCACGTCGCCGAGCACCGGGAAGCGGTTGGCGTTCTCGCGCAGAGAGTCGCTGATCAGGCCGCCCACCACGAAGCTCTGGCCGTCGGCAAGCTCCACCACGGTGGATGCCTTTCGGGTCTGCACGGCCGGGATGGTGTAACCTTGGAAGGTGACGGCATTGGAATAGTCCAGCTCGGAAACCTCGGGCTTGACCTTGAGATTGATGACGCCGGAGCTGAGTACGGTGGGGGTGAACTTGAGCCCCACGCCGAAGGGCTTGTACTCGATGGAGACCATGCCGAGCGCCTGCGGGACGGGGATCGGAATCTCACCGCCTGCGAGGAAGTCGGCGGTCTCGCCGGACACGCACACCAGATTCGGTTCGGCCAGCACCTTGACCAGACCGTTGGCCTTGAGCGCGTCGATGAAGCCGCTGAAAGAGCTGCTGCCCTGCGTGGCCTGCACCACGCCGTTGATACGGTCCGTGAGATTGATCTTGGTACCGTCCTGATCAAGCGAAGTCAGGCCGTTGAGAAACGAGTATGCCGTGAAATTGTTGGACAGGTAGGCGAAGTTCACACCCATGCGCTTGAGCACGGTGCGGGTCATCTCGGCCACGCGCACCTCCAGCATGACCTGCATCACGCCGTCCACCCGCAGCAGGTTCACGACCTTTTCCGGGGCCACGGTCTGGGCCAGCTCGTTGGCGGCCTTGAGGGCCGAGGCGCTGCTTACGCTGCCAGTGAGCGTGATGGACTCGGAGTTGGCCCGCACGCTGATGTCGGTCTCGGCGGGCAGCACTTCGTGCAGCATCCGCTTGAGGCCCGTGACGTCCGGCACCACCTTGATGTCCTTGACCACGATGCCGCCGTCGGTCCACAGCGTCAGGGTGGTTGCCCCGAACTCCTTGCCCGCGAGATATATCTGACGCGGGGAAAGAAGGAGCATGCTGGCAATCTCGGGCGAACCCAGCGAAACGCGGCTGACCGGCGATTCCACATCGATCACCACGGACTTGTTCTTGACCAGCATCACCTCGTCGGGCGACTCGGCCGAGGCCGCCGCCGGCGCGAGGGCCAGCAGCACGATTGCCGTTATGACGTATATTGCATGCCGCATGATATCTCCTAGAACTTCACCTTGCTGCGTTCGCCGCCGGTAATGACCTCCACGCTCACCCTGCGTCTGCGCGGGGCCCGCTTGCGCCTTGGCGGAGCCTTGCGATAGGCCGCCAACGCACTGTTCACGGTGGAGCCGGGGGTCAGCACGGTCTCGGTATCCTCGCCGTTGCGAAGCGCGAAGTGCAGGGTGCCGCGGGTGGCGGCCAGAGCCAGTCGTTCGCTTTCTTCGGGGGTGAGTTCGAGCGTGTAGACGTCCACCGAGGCGGTCTTGCCCTCACCCTTGGGGGAGGAGAGCTGCGTGCCCGTGGCGAGCACCGGGACGTTCGCCAGCACCAGCTTGGTGACGGGCTTTTCATCGCGTCCCTTGGTCAGGGAGACGAGCACGTCCACCTTGTCACCGGGGAGCACGAATCCGGAAAGGCCCATGACGGGGTTGCCCTTGACGGCCATGGCCCGCTTGCCGGGGGTGATCATGGCGCTCACGCCGGGAACCTTGAGCTCCAGCGGTTCGAGCATGGAGGCGGTCAGCGCCTCGCCCTTGGCCAGATCCTGCGCCAGCACGCGGCCAACAACAGGGCCGGTGGAAAGAAAAACGTCAGGCGGAGTTTCCGCCGTGCGCCTGCCCTTGAGGGCCACCGCCTCGGGGCCGATCTTCATGCCCTTCTTGAGGTCCGCGGCTGCCACGGCGTAGTAACTCACCGGCGCCTCGGGCCCGGTCTGGGCAGGGCGCTGGGCCATCCAGCGGAAGACCATGAAGGCCGCCACCAGCGACAGGACAAGGGCCAGTCCTATCTGAAGGGCTGCTTTCGTGGATCTGGTCATGGTGCTTCCTCCTTGCTGTCCGGAACCGCTCCTGCCGCCGTGACGGCGAAGCGTCTTCCGCAGGGGCTACCGTGCGAACGGTGCGCCGGTTTCAATCATGGTCAGTGCCATGGCGGTCACGGTTCCCGCGGCTATGGCCACGCCGTAGCAGAGGCGCGGCAGGGAACCTTCGGGGGTGACGGGGGTGTATTCAACGGTCCGGGTGGTGAGAAATGCGAGGATTGTGTAGCGGAAGTTGGCGAGGATCGCCTTGAGATGGTCCATGTGCCGAAGCAACATGCCCAGTGCGTAAATCCCGCCCGCGAGGCAGGTGACAAGAAAGGCGATGAAGGCCGTTTCAACGCCGAGACAGGCGCCGACACCGGCCATGAGCTTGACGTCTCCGGCACCCATAACGCCCATCAGAAATGGAATGAACATCACGCCGAAGCCGAGACCGAAGCCGCCCAGCGAAAACAGCAGGCCATCCAGCCCACCGGTGGCGGTGTGCAGTCCCAGTCCCGCGAGTATCAGCGGAAACGTGAGCAGGTTGGGTATGCGCTGGCTCCTGACGTCAGTGACGACAGCCGCCACCAGGGCGGCCAGCAGCAGCGCGGCGATAACGAAATCCATGGTTCTTCCCCGAATCCTTTCATTGAATTGCCTCGATGATTTCCTGCGTTCCCATCTCCCCGGGAACCCCGGGGCCTGCGGTTTCTCCCCTCCGCAGGCCCCGAACAGGCTTCCATGGCCTAGCTGCCTGCGGCGGCGCCGGTCATGCTGTTGGCGATGGAGGTAAAGGTGTTGGAGACGGTGGATCCGAGCGTGGAGACTGCGGTCACGATGCCTGCTGCGATGAGTGCGGCGATCAGGCCGTATTCGGGGTCACTCCATAGAACGGACAAAATTGCACGTTAAGGGTTTTGGCCAAGATTCCAGATGTAATCCCCTGTGAGATTGATGTGCTCCCATCCAAGCGGAGAAAGGTAGCTCTGGAACTCCTCCGGAACATCCATTTCCTCTCGCACCTTCTCCACGGCTTTTTCCAGATATACAGTGTTCCAGAGGATTATCGCTGCTACGACAAGGTTTAGGCCGGAAGTCCTGTAGCACTGACTTTCAAAAGAACGATCTCGGACTTCTCCGAGCCGGTTGAAAAACACTGCACGAGCAAGTGCGTTTCTGGACTCACCTTTGTTCAGACCGGCTTGGACACGAGAACGTAGTTCTGGCTTCTTTACCCAATCCAACAAAAACAGAGTCCTCTCCAAACGCCCAAGTTCGCGTATGGCCAAGGCCAACTTGTTTTGCCGTGGATAGGAGGCCAGCTTACGAATTATGAGGGATGCCGTAACGGTTCCCAACCTAATTGAGCTTGCCAGCCTCAATATCTCTTCCCATTGGTTCTCGATGTCCTTCTGCTTGATCTTTGATCCTATCAATGGCTCTAGATCAGCCCAGCGCCTTGCGCTGCCGAAGGTGTAAAGCTTTACGTCACCTATGTTTCGAATGCGAGGAGCAAAGCGAAATCCTAGCAAATGGCAAAGAGCAAACACATGATCCGTAAACCCTGCGGTGTCAGTGTAATGCTCCTCAATATTGAGATTGCTTTCATGATAAAGCAGGCCGTCCAGGACATAGGTTGCATCGCGTGCTGTTGCGTTGATGAGCTGGCTGTGAAACGGAGTGTATTGATCTGAGATATGGGTATAGAAAATCACACCGGGATCTCGCCCGTATCGTGCGTTCACATCTCCGAGGCCTCGGCCAACACTGCCAAGGGGAAAGTGCTGCCCGTCTGAAGACGAGGTGGAGCCATCCCCCCACTGTCCTGCAAGTGGAATTATGTGGTGGTAATTGGTGATCTCAGCCAATCCTCTGGAATAGCACTCGCTTCTGACATACCAATCCGAAACCCAAGACAATTGTTTATACGAGGCTCCAGAACTGGCCTCTGCCATCCTTGTCAGGCCAAGATTAATCCCATCTGAGAGAATCACTGACAGAAGAGATTCTTTGTCTTGAGATGGTTGGCCAGTCCTCAAATGAGTGAACTGTTCGGCGAAGCCTGTCCACTGATCTACCTCAATGAGAAGGTCGGTAATTTTGATACGTGGAAGCTTTGCATATACGCGCTGACCGAATTGCTTTGCTTCATCGGGCACAGAGTTACCCCTGTAGGGCTGCATTGAAAGCCTACCATTCTTGAGACAAACCGTATCCAGATCATTGCTTCTGAGAAGCCTTTGAAATTCTTCCAACTGGCTTCCAAGGAGTTCTTTTCGCTCTGAGATGTATCGTGCGCAGTCCGTTTCGACCGCCACAGGTACTTCATGAGAGTCTTGAAGCTGACGAAAAGCGGAAGGCCCCATGAGGTATTCATTGAAATCTTCAAATTGACGGCTACCTGGCACCCATACATCGCCAGAACGGAGTCGGTTGCGAAGCTCGCTCAATGCGCACAATTCATAATATCTACGGTTCATCCCATCATCTTCAAAGATAAATGGTTGCCAGCGTTTTGGGATAAATGATGTCGGAGCCTGGTCGGGCAATTTGCGTTTGCCCGTTTTGTTCATGTCTCGGATGATATCAATAGCAGTGAGGACATCCCGCCCACCAGAGCTTGCACGGAAGTCAAAATGCTCCAACATGGCCGGGGCATATCGACGAATCTGGTTAAAACTCGTATCAATATAATGGAGGTAATCGAATCGTTGAGGTTGTGATAGGTTTTCAGCGGCTTCAACCGTTGCACGAAAATCATCCCAGGACAGTTCAGCTTCAATGACCTCCCAAGGGTCTAAATGCTCCTCACGCGCTTTGATTAAGGCCCGCCCAAGCTTTGAGAAAACGTTGACGGTTGTTTTGATGTTCTTTGCATCATCTTGTAGCTGAGCAGCCTGTTTTCGTTGGCTACGTCTCATTAGGGAGCCAATGATGCGGTCATGCATGTTAACGACCTCATCCATTAAGGAGCGTTGAATTTCAAGCAAGCATACGGCCATGATCGTATAGCGTCTTTGCTCATTCAACATTCGCAGATTATGCACCGCAATTCGATTACCTTCTTGGGAGAGCTGCTTGCGACGAATTGTTGGTACTGCGCCCAACACCTCGGAAGGAAGATCGAGCTGCCGGATAGCGGCCAGCTTTCCCATGATCAAAATCACATTTGTAGGCGAAGGACGGCCAGCAGGTTGGCGAATCCATGAAAGTCTACTCTGGGATTTCTCTCCTCGTGGATTGAGCCAAAATTCAAGGTCTGCCTGGTGCCTGTCGGACAACAGTCCATTCACTTCATTGTAGACTTTACGATCTGCTTGAATCTTCACCTGAGCAACAAGGCGTTCCACAACGCTCAAAGCAGGATGAAGAATTTTGCGGCGTCTCAATTCATTTAGGATTGCACCTACGAGGAAAGCACTTTTTGGATTGTCTACGGCAATGGGCGTCAACCAGCGCACCATCTCTCGATAGTGACTGTCTCCAAACCTCGAAAGCCGGAAAAACTTTATCAAGGTCTTTAAATGTTCTCTTCGCGTTTGATCTCTGTCCGCGTAGCCACTGAAGACTTCCGACTCTTCTCCTATTTGTTCAGCAATGAATTCGACCAAGGAGTCGGGGATTTCTTCCTCTGGCCGCAAGGCCCTTCCAGGGAATTTGATGAGGCAGAGTTGTAAAGCAAATCCGAGCCGATTGTGTGGCCGTCTACATTTGGAAATAAGCGCAAGCTCGTCTTCGTCCAAAACGTAGTATCGTGTGAGTAAATCTGGAACGCTTGGTAAGGCTTCGAAAACGGCTCTTTGAGAAGAGGAAAGGACTGTTCTACGAGGCATTTGAACCCACTTGTATCTTTTCTTGAATCAATGACGTATTGTTAACATAGTTTGTGATACGGAATAAGGTACAGAATATCGTACCCACCTGAACTATATTGGACATGTAACTCAAACGAGGGTTTGTGAACAGCCTATGAAAATTGGTTACGCACGAGTGTCAAAAGCTGATGGCTCACAAAATTTAGATCTCCAACGAGATGCTTTGCTGAAGGCAGGAGTTCCTGCTAAGCGCATTTATGAAGACATGGCTTCCGGCAAGAAAGGCAAACGTCCAGGTTTGGACGCTTGCCTAAAAGCTCTACGCCAAGGAGACATTCTGTTGATTTGGAAGCTTGATCGCCTAGGGCGAGATCTCAAGCACCTTGTATGCGTGGTGCAAGAACTTGCTGAGAAGGATATTGGCTTTAAAGTCCTCACAGGGCGTGGGGCAGATATCGACACAACCTCTGCAAGTGGCAAGCTGATTTTTGGCATCTTCGCAGCCCTTGCCGAGTTCGAGCGTGAATTGATCAGAGAGCGAACCATGGCAGGGCTTGAAGCCGCCCGCGCTCGCGGTCGCAAGGGAGGACGGCGATTCGCTCTAAACAAGACCCAAGTACAAATGGCGCAAGCTGCAATGAAAAACAAGACAACTAGCGTGAGGAATCTCTGTAAAGAGCTTGGGGTAACACGGGTCACCCTTTATAGGTATGTAAGTCCAAGTGGTGCGTTAAGGGGGCATGGCATACAGGTTTTAAATCCACATGCCCCACATGCATAAGTCGTCAACTTCATTTATTGCGATATCTTATTGTCTTGTCAGCACTTCCTTCATTCGTTGGTATTCATCCGCAGTGAGTTCTCCCTTTGCGAATTTTTCCTTGATGATGTTCAGGGAGTCATCTCTGTCCGGTCGTCCACCTTGTCGGGAGGTGAAGGCTTGAAAGAG
>NZ_AQXE01000021.1 GCF_000375485.1 Desulfovibrio oxyclinae DSM 11498
GCACTCCCAACTCTCGGCTGAGAAGCTCAAGGTCTTCTCCCCGAAGCAGGCGAAGCACGGCTTCGACCTTGTGCTGGGCCCAGAAACGTTTCTTCTTGCGCGCCGGTTCCGGCTCTCCGGCTCCGTTCGGCCTACGGCCTCCCTCCGCCGGAGAGCCGGAACCGGCCTTCGAATTCTTTCCCATTGTCGGTCACCTCCTGGACGTTTGTTACGCCCAATTCGGTGTCCAAGAAAACCCTAGGGCAATCCACGTCTGTGTTTTTATCCTTTTATTTCTGCTGCTCAGAGAATTTTGGTGTTGGTATTGGAAGATAAATGAACGGTTGAGAGTGCAGAATGCCGTGGAGCGTAGACTGTATAATGTAGAGGTTTTGTTGGAAAAACAGATTGGTTTGATCGAAGAAAAGGTTACAGACCATGATGTGAAAGAAGCATAGCAGCTTGACAAGGTTTTGCGGGTGGTGCATCCAAGGGGTACGGAGCCTAGAAACTCCACTTGGCGGACGCCGCCACCCCGTCAGACGCGGTTTTTTTGTGCCATAAATACAACCGATTTTTGCCGGGAGTGGTGTAATGTCCAGGGCTTCGGCCTAAAAAAACCAGCCTCGCCAAGTGAGGTTCTAGCTCCCGGCATTCTTTATTTCGAAGAGTGCCCCTAGAAAACACTTGGAGGTTCCGTCATGGAACGCAATTTCATCCTCACCGAATCCCGCTTGAACGAACTTGGCAACGAGGCCGCAAAGATCGAATCTGGGCTCGACTGCCTTGCGCTGCTGCTGGAGTGCAAGGGGCTGAACTCCGACAAGGAGCTGTCCGAGCTCTGCCTCAGCCTGTCCAGCCTGATCCGCAGCGTCCAGTCGGACGCACAGGGGTTGTTCGACAACATGGATCCGCATGGCGAATTCATCACCGCCTGCCACCTGCGGGAGGTGAGCAATGGGTAGCGTGATCCCGTTCGACTTTGACGGCAGTGCCGTGCGCGTCGTCATGCGCGAGGACGAGCCGTGGTTCGTGGCGAAGGATGTTTGTGGGGTGCTTGATATAGGGAATAGTCGTCAGGCGGTGTCGCGACTTGAAGAGGATGAAAAGGGTGTCATTACTAGTGACACCCTTGGCGGTTCCCAGAAAGTCTCCGCCGTTTCCGAGTCCGGCCTTTACGCCCTGATCTTCACCAGTCGCAAGCCCGAAGCGAGGCGGTTCCGCAAGTGGGTCACTTCGGAGGTGCTGCCCGCCATCCGCAAGCATGGCCGGTACGAGTCATGCGGGACAACCGGACTGCCCGGAGACGTGCCGGATTTCTCGCTGCGGCTCAAACCCGCGCTGCGGGCGCAGGCCATGCACACCGCGGTGCAGACCGCCCGGCTGGACGGCGGGAGCGAGCAGGACGTGAAACGGCTCTACCTCGAATATTGCGGCTTGTTCTGCGCACGAGGCACAGCGGACTTTGAGACCTCGGACCCCAGCCTGACCGCGTTCATCGAAGCGCGCTGCGCCCTCGGCTCACGGCTGATGGTGACGAAAGACCGGCTGTTCAGCGCCTATCAGGAGTTCTGCAGCGAGGAAGACTGGCCCACCCTGCGGCGAGAGACTTTTTTTCGTGAAATCAGGGGGATGCTTGACAAAATCCGCGTTATTCGGCCCCGGAGCCATGGCCGCAAGCGCTGCGTTCTCGGCATTGGTTTGATGAAAAAGTGATTTCATTGCAGGTAGTTGCAGTGGTCTTGACCAGTAAAATTTACTATCAGTAAAAGACCCCATTGCTTTTGCATCCCCCTCACGGTGTAGCGTTGTCGCAAACGCACACCGTGAGGGGGATTTTTCATGACCAAAGCCGAGCTGCAGGCGGAGCTTGCCAAACTGCGCCAGACCGAGAGCCGGATCCTGACCGGGGGGCAGGCCGTCACCACGGACGGGGATACCGTGACCGAGGCGACGCTGTTTCGCGTGCAGGAGAAGATCAAAGAGCTTGAGTCCCGTCTGGCGTGGGCGACTCGGCGCCGCAATGCGGTGAGCGCCCGGTTTGGAGGGCGGTCATGAAATATGGTGACCTTGACCTCTGGACGCGCATGCGGGCCACGATGATGGCCCTGAGCGATCCGCGTAAGGCCGCCCGTTTCGTGAATGAGCGGATGCAGTTTCTCGCCTACAAGGCCGCTGACCGCAAAGGCGCGAACGCTCGCTGGCTGCCCGGCAACCGGAGCGAGGATGCCGAACTGCGGCGCGACGGCAGGCTGGTCACGGCCCGCGCCCGTGATTTGGTCCACTCCTCCCCTCATGTGTTCGGCGCCATCGAGCGCATTGCCGCGAACGTGGTGTTTTGCGGCATCCGTGCGCAGGCGGAAGCCAAGCGCGCCGACGGCTCACTCGACACAGAAATCAACCGCCGCGTGGAAAGCCAGTGGAAACGCTGGGCCGAGCACCCCCACGTGCGTTTTTACGAGTTGCAGGAACTTGCGGTGCGCCACTGCTGGACCGACGGCGGCCTGCTGGCACACTACTACGTGGACACCGACCTGCTGCGCGACGGCGTTGTGCCGCTCGGCATCGAGCTCATCGAGATGGACCAGATCGACACGTCGGTGCATGGCCCGCTTCCCGGTGGCACGGTCGCCCGCCGCGGCATCGAATACAATGCCAAGGGTCACCCCGTCGCCTACCATCTGCACACCGAACACCCCGGCGATGCCGAGGTGCTCTCCTTTTCCTCGTTCGGCTCCGTGCGCATCCCGGTGGAGAATCTCAACCATATTTTCCTGCGGCGTAGGATCTCCCAGAGCACCGGCGCAAGCTGGCTGGCCTCGGTTGTGCCCGACATGCGCGACCTGAACGAGTACCGGGACAGCGAACGGATCGCCGCGCGTCTGGTCTCGGCCTTCGGATTTTTCGTCAGCTCGCCCACGCCCGAGGCTCAGCCCGAAGACTTCATGTCCACGTGGCCTGAGGACACCGTGGAACCGGGTGACTTCATCGAGCCGGGCCGGGTGCAGTTTCTGCCCGACGGCGCGGAGATCAAGGGAACCGGTTTTGATCGTCCCGGAAACACCTATGAACCGTTCGTGCGGGACACGCTACGCGGCGCGTCCGTCGGCATGGGCATGAGCTATGAGGCCGCCAGCAACGACTACACCGGCGCATCGTACTCATCGGCCCGCAGCGCCTCGCTGGAAGAGCGCCGCGGCTACCGTAAGCAACAGCATTTCATCAACCGCCGGTTCAACACCCCCACGTGGAACTGGTGGATCAGCCTGCTCTCCATGTCCGGACTGGAACCGGATGCGCCCGCCAATGTGCCCGTGCGCTGGCAGAACCCGGGATGGCCGTGGGTGGACCCGCTCAAGGATTCCAAGAGCGCCGAGCTGGAACTCAAGCTCGGCATCACCTCCATGACCCGCATCGCCGCCGATCGTGGCCACGACCTCGAAGAGATTCTCGAAGAGCGCAAGCGGGAACGGGAGCTGCTCGAAAAATACGGCCTGACGGCCAAGGAGGAACCCCATGCCCCTGAAGCCTGAGAACGGCGAAAGCAAGCAGGATTTCCTGCGACGCTGCGCGGACGGTGACGAGTCCCGCATGGTCGAATGCACGGCCGAGTGGAACAAGGCGCGCCTTGCCGCGCTGGTGGACGACAGCGTGATGACCCTGACCGCCCCAATTGAGCTGGCCGACCCCGATCAGGAGGAGGCCGCCCCGAGACGGTTCTCGATTCTCTCGCACACCGGTCCGGTAATCGACCTCGGTTTTTACCGCTTCGTCATCGCGCTGGACGGCATGGCGCTCGCCAAGGACGCCGTGCCCGCACTGCGCGAGCACTACCGCAACCAGATCGTCGGGACCATCGACCATAGCGAGAACGCCGAAACGGGCTTTTTCGTGTCCGGCAGGTTTTCGAAGGCCACCCTCGCGGGAAAGGAAGTGCTGGCCCTGGCTGACGAGGGCTTCCCTTGGCAGGCCTCGGTGGGCGTGCGCGGGCTGGAGGTCCTCGAAGTCGCCGATGGCCATACCTACGAGGTCAACGGACAGACCGTAACCGGGCCCATCGACATCTGGCTCAAGTCCGAAGTTTTCGAGGTGTCGTTCTGCCCGTTCGGGGCGGACGACGATACCGCAGCCATCGCCATGCACCGGGCAGGCGGCGGCAGAACCACCAACAAGGAGGCATCCATGCCCGCCGACAAGAAACTGGAGAAGCCCACCAAGGGCAACGGCCTGCCCGAAGAACAGCAGCAGGCCCCGGCAGAAACCCCCGAGGAGAATCTGGACCACGGCACCGGCAAGAAGAACGAAGCCGATCTGGAGCAGCCCAGCGGCGGAACTGTGGTCGTCGGACTCTCCGGCGCAGACGTGACTTCGCTCATCGCCAACGGTGCCCAGCTCGGTCTTTCCGCCGATGCCGTCACCGAAGCGCTGGGCGACTGCAAGATCGCGCTGGCCGACGCCCGAATCAAGCTGTTCGAGCTGGCCGAAAAGAAGAACCCGCCGCTGGGCGCAGGCCGCTTCGTGCCCGGTGCCGACGAGCGCGACAAGCTCTCCCTGGCCATGACGGACGGCGTTGCCCTGCGCATGGGGCTGAGTCTCGACAAGCCCGCTGCAGGCAATGAGGAATTCCGGCACATGGCCCTGTTCGAGCTGGCGAAGTTCTGCCTCGAACGCGAAGGCGAACCCGTGCGCGGGCTCTCGCGCACCCAGATTGCCGAGAACATCCTGCGCCTGTCCGCCACCTCCCGCAGCGACTTTCCGGGCGTATTCCGCGAGGCTGCCCACAAGCGCCTGCTTTCCGCCTACGGCGAATCGCCGGCCACGTGGCGGCCCCTCGTCAACGTGGTGCCGGCAAGCGACTTCCGCGAGATCCACGGCATCGCCCTGTCCGAAGGCCCCGACCTCGACCTGGTGGGCGAGAACGAAGAATACACGTTCGGCAAGCTCAAGGAAAAGCAGGAATCCTACCGCATTGCCAAGTACGGCAAGAAACTGGCGCTGACCCTTGAGATGATCGTCAACGACGACCTGCGCGCCTTCGCCCGCATTCCGCAGCTGCTCGGCTCCGCCGCCAGCCGCAAGACCGCCGATATCATCTGGAGCCTGATCCTCGCCAACCCGGTCATGGGCGACGGGGAAACCCTGTTCAGCTCCATTCACAAAAACATCGCCACCACGCCCGGCACTGTCAGCAAGGATGGTCTTTCCGCGGGACGCAAGGCCATGCGGATGCAGAAAGGCTTGAACGGCACGACGCTCGACATTCGGGCAAAATACCTCGTGACCCCGGTGGAACAGGAGACCGATGCAGAGGTACTGCTGCGTTCCACCTCGCTGCCCGAAACCGGCATGTCCGCCGGTGTCCACAACCCGCACGGCGGCAAGCTGACGCCCATTGCCGAGCCGCGCCTGGACGATGCCTCCAGCAAGGCCTGGTACCTCGTGGGCGATCCCAACCAGATCGACACCATCGAGGTGGCATTCCTCGACGGTCGCGAAGAGCCGGTCATCGCCGAAAAAGAGGACTTCGACCGCGATGCCCTGGTCTGGAAGGTGCGCCACATCATGGGCGCGGGCGTCATGGATCACCGTGGATTCTACCGCAACCCGGGCGTCTAGCCTGAAAGGAGATAACCATGTCCCAGACCTACATCCGCGACGGCAGGACCATGCCCTACGAAAACAGCACCGGATCGAACATCGCATCCGGTCAGGCCGTACTGGTGGGATCGCGTGTCGGCATCGCCATCAGCGATATCCCCGACGGCGAATCCGGCCCGCTTGCCATGACCGGTGTGCACGCACTGCCCAAGGTGTCGGCCGACGACGCCGCACAGGGGGGCAAGGCCTACATGAAGACCACCGGCGAAATCACCACCACCGCCAGCGGCAACACTCTGGTGGGCTTTTTCTTCGCCTCTGCCGCCCCCAATGAAACCGAGTGTCTCGTGGCTATCAACGCCATGAACGCATAGCCCTGTCATCCTCCCTGCAACCGGCGGGTCGGGTTCCGGGAACCGCCCGGCCCGCCACCAAAAAACAGGAGCGCGGCACGTGTCCTTCACCCCTCTGGAAACCCTTTTGATCGGCTTTGCGTGCTCGCTGCTGTCCGCTGTGGGCGTGCGGCTGCTGTTTGCGAAAAATTTTGTGACTCACACCCAGTGCACGTCCGAGCGGGAAAAAATGTGTCAGGCGGACAAGGAGCTGCGCGAGCGGCTGAAGTCTCTGGACAACGGGCAACGCATCCAGTTCCGAATGCTTCGCGGAATCATCGTGCATTCGGACATTCCTGCGGCACAGCAGGAAAAAATCCTCAATGAGAACTAGGGGGAACCATGATCCATTGCGTCATCCTTCGCGACATCCGCACCGGCGAGGCCACGCTGGGCCGCCTGCGCTTCGAGGGCGATACCGAAGATTTTTGCTACACGCTTGAGGAGCCTTGGAAGGACAATCGCACCTACATTTCCTGCATCCCGGCGGGGCGGTACCGCTGCCGCCGGCGTTGGTCCAGCCGCTTCGGCCGGGAGCTGTTCGAGGTCTCCGACGTGCCGGGCCGCACCGCGATTCTGATCCACGCGGGCAACACCACCGACGACATCGAGGGCTGCGTCCTGCTGGGCGAATCCCGCGACGTGGGCAACCGCTATTTCGGCAAGCCCGCGGTGCTTGAGAGCCGGTCCGCCATGGGCCGTTTCATGGAGCGCCTTGACGGCGTGGACGCCTTCGACCTGACCGTGGAGGAGGTGTAGCCGTGGCTCTGCCCCTGTTGCCCCTGCTGGGTCTGGTGCCCGAGGTGGTGGGCATGTTCACCGATGACGAGGACGTCACCAAGGTGGCCGAGACCGCCTCGAACGTGGCCCGCACCCTGACCGGAGCGGACGACGAATCCGCCGTGGACGCGCTCAAGGCCGACCCCTCGCTGCTCGTTGAGTTCCAGACCCGGATGCGTCAGTTCGCCATGCAGGAGATGCGAGAGAAAACGCAGCGCTTGCAGGAAATCAACAGGACCATGCGCGTGGAGTACGAGAGCGCCAACACCTACAAGACCGGCTGGCGGCCTGCCGTGGGCTGGGTGCTGGCATTTTCGTTCCTGATCATCGTGCTGGCGGTGGTGGTGCCGTGGGTCTGGTTCACCTTCGAGGATCCCGCGCAGGTCAGTCCCATGCTGGAGAGCGCCGCCCGGCTCATCGGCGCGTTGAACAATCCCATCATTGCCATGGCCGCAGTGCTCGGCGTGCTGATCAAAAAGCGCTCCGACGACAAGCACGCGGCGAGCACCTCCCGACCTTCCGGCACCTTGGCGGGACTCTACCAGAAATATTTCGGAGGCCAGAAATGAGCGCTGCACTGATCACCGGATACGCCTCCCGCTACCTGCGGCGCGGCATCGCCACCACGCTGGTGCGGCCGGACGGCAGCGAGATTCCGGCGCGGATCATTCTGGAGCGGGCCGGGCGCGTGGACGCCACGCACGGTGACCACCAGCAGTCGGTGGTCAAGGTGCTGCGCGCGGACTTTCCGCAGCCGCCCGAGGGCCGCATTGAGGCGGACGGGATGCAGTGGCGGCTGGGCGAAGTGCTCGGCCGCGCCGACGGAACCAACCGCTTTCAGTGGGCCGTGCTGGCGATGGCCGAGTCGCGGCTGTGGGCGGGCAAATGAGCAAGCAACAGCGAGTGAGGATTACGGGAGCCGACGAGCTGCTTCGTGCGGTGCAGGGCTTTGAGCATGGCGGGCCGCAGGTGGCGGCGCGGGCCCTGAACAAAACGGCAAGGGGTGCCGGAGCTCACACCCGTAAGCTTCTTCGTCAGTTGCTCAAGCTCCCTGACAAGGAAATATCGGGCAAGATCACTATTTGGAAGGCCAATCCCAAGTCGTTGTACGCGGCAGTCATCGCGCGGGAAAAGCGCGGCGTGCCGCTTATTAAGTATCCCGTGCGTCCTCGCACGCCGAATCCCAAGCGCCCGCCGTCAAGAGGGGTTTCCGTGCAGGTCAAACGCTTTGGCGGTCAGAAAACCATCCCCGGCGCGTTTGTCGCCAGAATGAAATCGGGACATGTCGGCGTCTTCAAACGAACGGGCCAGTGGAGCGAAAAACAAAAAGGGTACTACGTGGGTGAGTATCGCGAAGATATTAGACAACTCTACGGACCCAGCTTCGTGCAGTATCTGAATCGCGGTCGCCTGCGGCGGAAGTTGGATAAATATATTCAGCGCCGTCTTGAGACAACCCTCCGGCACGAGATCAACTGGCAGATTCAGAAACAATTCAATCAGATCAAGGGGGCGCGATGACCCAGCAGACATTCCTTGCCGCACGCAACACCGCGGCGCTGGCCGTGGCCACCAGTCCGGATATCCAAAATTTCATGGCGCGGGAGTTCCCGCTGCTGCGTTGGCGGGTCTACCGCGAGGTGTTCGCGGGCATGCTGCCCCCGGCGGATGCGGCTCCCTTCGCGGCTTTCGGGCCGTTTTCCCACGGGCAGCCGGACAAGGATCCGCACGCCATCGAGCACGCGCTGCCGGTGGGGGTCTTCCTCGCCCGGCCGCAGGGTGACTTTCAGGACGCGGGCAGCGACGTCATGGTCATGCCCGGAGCGGCGCTGCTCGATGAGCTGGCCGCGCTCACCGAAAAGGCCGTTTCCTCCGCGCTGACCGGCGCGGGATTTCCCTTTGAACAGGACCCGTACCTGCCGGACGATCTGGCGCAGTACGGCGATTTCATCATGTCGTTCTATCTCTACAGGATTAGAACGCGACGCTATCTCTAGGAGGCATCCATGGCACTGACCCGCAAACAGGTTTTTCTGGACAAGATCGAGGCCGATCCCGGCGCGATCGAGGTCGTGGACCCGGCAACCGACGGCGTGCTCTGCCTGTCCGGCACCGAGCTGACGCCCGAATCCGAGCGCGTGGACAACAGCAGACTGTCCTCGTCGCTCTCGGAAGAGGCGCACGTTGTCACCCGCACCAGCACCAGCCTCAAGCGCAGCGTGGAGTTGCGCGGCGGCGGCATCGTCGGGCAGGCGGTCAACCCGCCCGACTTCGACACCCTGCTGCGCTCCTGCGGTCTGGTCCGCTCGGACGCGGTGTTCCTCGCCGTGGACAACGTGGTCGGCAATTTCGAGCGCGGCGAGACCGTCACCGGCGCGACCTCCGGGGCCACCGGCACGTTCCTCGCGTTGGTGCGCGGCGGGCTGCTGATGGACGATGTGGTGGGCGTGTTTGAGGTCGAATCCCTCTCCGGCGGCTCCAGCGCGGCCACTGCCGATGCCGTGGCCGATCCCGTGACCTGCCCGCAGTACCTGCCCACCTCCGATCTTTCGCTCATGGAGAGCGCCACCACGGTCTACTACCGCGACGGCGACAAGCACACGGTCAGCGGAGCGCGCGGCACGTTTTCCGTGACCATGCCCGCAGGCCAGCCCGGGCGGCTGGATTTCACCCACTCCGGGCGTTTCGTCGAGCCGGTGGCCGAGCCCAACCCGGTGCCCACGCTCAACACGACCCTGCCGCCGGTGGTGGAGTCCGCGTCGCTCACCGTGGGCGGTCGCACGCCTGTGGGCGTGGCGGAGCTGTCCATCGACCTTGCCAACAACCTGACCCGCGACGCGGATCTCAACGCGCCCGAAGGCATGCGCGGCTACCGCATCTCGGGCCGCTCGCCCAGCGGCTCCATGGACCCCGAGGCCGAGACGCTCACCGCAGACAACAACCCCTA
>NZ_AQXE01000022.1 GCF_000375485.1 Desulfovibrio oxyclinae DSM 11498
TCAAGGTCTTCTCCCCGAAGCAGGCGAAGCACGGCTTCGACCTTGTGCTGGGCCCAGAAACGTTTCTTCTTGCGCGCCGGTTCCGGCTCTCCGGCTCCGTTCGGCCTACGGCCTCCCTCCGCCGGAGAGCCGGAACCGGCCTTCGAATTCTTTCCCATTGTCGGTCACCTCCTGGACGTTTGTTACGCCCAATTCGGTGTCCAAGAAAACCCTAGGGCAATCCAGAAGACGCAAAAAGCCCCGATGACCAGTGTCACCGGGGCTTTCTGTTTACTTGACGAAAGAAGTGGGTCCACTTTGTTGGAGTGGAGTTGTCAGAAGCATACTACAAGGCAGCCAAATCTCGCCTCACTCAAGTGCAAAACAAAGAGCAGACTCGCGCACGTAGCACCACTCATGCCAACCATAGGAATGGCCACTTCGACTTTCTCAAGTTAAATGGCCTATTTCCTCGACTTACATGTCCGCTTACAGCGGACATGTTGGAAATTGTGCCGAAAAAGCTGTGTACCATCTGAAGTCACGAAGACGAGCCACGAAACGCGAAAACGGCACAAAAAAAGGGTCACACTTTCGTGTAACCCTTTGATTTCTGTGGCGGAGCCGAAGGGACTCGAACCCTCGGCCTCCGGCGTGACAGGCACGTGACCTAGCTAATCACCGTCGATTTTATTGAATATTATTGAGGCTTACGAAGCCTTGGTGCGGCTCGGTGGGTTTAAAGGGCCCACCTGTGGGCCCACTAAAATGGTGCCGTTCCAGCGTGACAGATGAACTCTATTTCTCGTGCTCTTTCGCTTCGAGAGCTGTTGCCATATCCAGCAAGTCATCAAGACCCCCATACTTCTTTTCCTGCGATAGAAGGTCTGCTCGCTGATCTCAATTTTACGGATCACTTCCTTCACGGGAGTCCTATGCCAGGTCTGACGCAGATCAAAGGCGATTTGTTCCTCAATGTACCTTGATTTTTTCAGGACAAAAACCTCCTACTATATGATAATCGATTTCGCCAAAGACTCACATTCCCGGTGGACCTATTTCGCAGGAGCAGGTCAACCCCACCTTTATCGTCTCGATTGAAATGTTATCGGTTGAGTGGTATTTATTTAGCGAAAATGCATTGTGGAATTGAGAATTTTTTAGTCCAATAAGTCTTAGCTTTGCTGGGGGACCAATAAAGTTTGACTTATGCAGATTTTTTTAAAACCTCCCCTAGTGAGCTGCTCAAAGTGAGCACAGGAGAGACTTTAAATTAAGTGCAATTCAAGCCTATGCCACACGCTGTGGGACTACAAATATCACATCATTTGGATACTCAAATTCCGTCGCAAGATTTATTTAGTAAAATTAGGGGGTATTTGGGTGTATTCTTCCATAAACTGGCAAAACAGCGGCAGAGCAAAATCCCTGAAGAGCATTTATGCAAGGATCATGTGCAAATGTACATCGTCATCCCGCCTAAATATTCGGATGTGCAAGTCATTGGCTTTATGAAAGGCAAAAGCGCTACCCACATAGCTCGGGAACTCAAAGGGCGGGCAAGAGGCTATGCTGGTCAAAGCTTTTGGGCACGAGGGTATATTGTTTAGACCGTAAGCAGAGATGAAAAAGTGATTCGAGAGTACAGCCGTAATCAAAAGCAGGAAGACAAGCGAATCAAGCAATTGAAATTCCGCCTTTAGGCGATGCTTAAAGACGCTTTGAGCGGCTCACAAACTCTAGCCCCGGCTTTGCCGTGTGTATTATTACATAACTATCTATGAGAACTGTTCCTGATAGAGTGAAAATTCTGAATGTCGTTCAAACGCCAATGTCTTTCTATGTGTTGGTTGTGCTGATTGTAAAACATGTTCACGGTGTTAACTATGCCGTATCTGATCAGAAAGATGTAGTCCTGCTATACATAATGCCTGACATTATCACTTTCTTGATTGTGTCTGTCTCAGTTTTGGCTTTGTCAGGCCACATTCACTGAACGGTCATAATAGTTCTAATTCCACTTCGATACCAGTAATGCTCTTGTGGCTACAAACGAAAACTCCAATGTTCTGTTTTCTGAAACGATTCCATTGTTTAAAGGAATTATCCCTAAAGCATCTAACATTACTCATCATTTTATAAGCCCTCGGAGATGGAGAAAGAGATTTCTTGAAGAGTTTCATAGCTTCCTTTCAACGAAAAACAGCAATCTTTTAGTTTTCTTGCCAAATTTTAAAAATAAGATTATTATAGATTCGTTAAAAAATAAGTTTGACGAGGGGAAGCCATACCGCCTTAATCAAGGATGCGGAAAGATTCTTTGATGACCTTGACTCTATTTACCCTGGGAAAGTGAAATGGCTTAAATTCATCACCCTTCCTACGTTTTACCTTTATGGGATTGCTGATGTGGTTGTGTTCGCGATGTACCCCACTTCAAAAAAGAAAAAGATGCTCCTAATTTTATTTCAAAACAAGATGATAAATAAGTAATTTAATGATTGACGATGTGAAAACTATTAAAAATGAGCGAAATAGTAAGGGGTAAGGTGTTGATGCCAAGCCTTCCAGACATCTAAGTGTACGTCCAAAACTTACAGGGCTTAGTAGATGGAACAATCATCAGCACGAGAAAACGTATCGCATTTGTAAATGACTACATGATTTCGTTAAATTTAAAACTCAATGGCAAATTGTATTGGAAAGATGACCAAAAACTGGAGAATTTAGCATTAACTGTTGAGTTTGAGAGGAGGCAGGCTCTTGCTTTAACAGGTACAAGATTTAGGGCTAATTTTAGATTAACCCAAAGCTTCCTCTACTTCTGACGCTTTTGGTGACACATTTGATTTGGAATATTCCCTTAATCAAGCACAACGATAAAATAGACATTAAATATTTCTACTTGACCGGAAGGTGATGAGGGGAATTAGTAGCGACTATGCTGATGAAATGCTTTGGCATTGCAAAATGTCTCCAAAAGAAAATTGGATTGATCCCTTTGAATGACTTGGAAGAGTTATATAAACCAATATTTTTTGTGGTAAATAGATCTGTAAAATAAATATTAACCCTTCAATCCTATGCAATCGTGGGGAGTTGCTTGATTCTCTCTAGGACCATCGTAAAGGCTTTGGTAAGTCTTCAACTGGTAGTGGAATATTCTTCAGTATACTTGCCTCAAAGAAAACACACTACACAGATGAGAAAAGAGTGGACTAAAATGAAATACACCTCAGTCAAAACGCCTAGTGAATCATTTCTAAAATTGTTTTATGAAAACCTTTGTTCAAATCATATTGTTCACAATTTCTTGTCGCTAATTAGTGAAGCTTCAAACGGTGATTTCTATGTATTTGGAGGATCTTTACGCCGTACTTTGTTAGGTGGAGATTTTGATGGTGACGTCGATATTATGGTTGACAATAATGACGATCGCGTTTTTGATTTTTTAGAAGATCATAAAGTTAGTTTCGAATTAAATAGACGTAAGCATCGTAGGTATAAATGGCATAGTTTTCAGTTTGATATTAATAAGCCCGTTGAATGGGATACAAGTTTTCTTAATGTTACAGATGTTCTTTTGCACTTTGATTTAAATATAAATTCGTTGGCTATTCACTTTGGCAGTAAATCAGTTCTTGACCCATATAAGGTTTTAGATCGTACTCCTATTTTATATCCTGGTATCAATTGGAATAGGTGGCGCTCAATTTCAGAATCTGAAGTGACTATACTTGCAATAAGATTGGTTAAAATTCTCAGACAAAATAGTTTTTTGCGTTTGTCTTGTGACGAAGTTTCGGAGCTTAGAAATACAGTCCTACCTAAATGTGAGCGAGTTGATTGGGGGCCTCATGAAAATCGTTATGGGGGAGGGCAGCAGGCCTTTTTAAATGAGTTAGTAGAGCTAATTAATAGAAAAACTATCACAAATGAAAATGATTGCCAGAACGGGGGTATCAATGCTTGATTACAATAATTTATTTAATGTCGAAAGATATAGAACAACGAGAGTCTCAGGTCGTAATATTGAAGAAGAAGTGGATGCAGATAGAGGTAGGGTTCTTTTTTCTCCAGCTTTTAGACGCCTGCAAAACAAAGCGCAGGTTTTTTCATTAGAGCGAAATGCGGCTGTAAGATCACGCTTAACACACTCCATCGAAGTGTCTTCTGTGGGTAGATTTGTGGCTCAACAAGCAATCAAATCGTTTACAGCTCAAGAGAAAAAGCAGTTTGGAATTACTGGAAAAGAACGAGCGATACTTTCAGTCGTTGAAACTGCCTGTTTACTACATGATATTGGGAATCCGCCATTTGGCCACTTCGGAGAAAGTGCTATTTCAGACTGGTTTCATGTTCATGGTCCAGATTTAGTGCCGCGAGCTATCGGAGGTGGGGCGTTAAAAACGTGGAATAATTTTTATGATGACTTCCGTCATTTTGATGGTAATCCTCAGGGATTTAGAACTGTTACAAAACTTCAAGCTAAAGAAACTGGCGATCTGTCTGGGATGAATCTCACAGCAACAACCTTGGCGGCTATTATAAAGTATCCGTGGACAACTGACAGTATTGGCGATGAGAAATATAAGGCTGGGTACTATCGAACAGAGTCTATAATTGCAGGGTGGGTCCGTTCTACTTTGAGGTTAGAAGAAGGACAACGTCATCCATTAGTTTATTTAATGGAAGCTGCTGATGACATTGCTTATTGCCTGAGTGATATCGAAGATGGGATTGAGAAGGGTCTGACAAGCTCCGTAGAGTTTGCAGTACACATGCAACTACATATGCAAGAAATGAAAGATGATGACGTGGAAATTGCCGCAATGAAGGATGCATTGGATCATATATTGAACTCTGAAAGTCCAGCTTTTCGAAATATTAGGTTCTCAGCAATGGAAGATTTTCGATCTAGTTTCATCAGATTTTTAGTTAAGCATGCCGCTCGAGGATTTAGGAAGCTCCATGAGAATGAAAACCTATCAGATGGAAATTCACTACTGTCTAATGGCAGTGCTAAGAATTTATTGGAGGCTGTTAAAAATTTTGCAGAGCAGAAATTATATAAATCTCAAATTGTAAGAGATAGAGAGTTAACTGCTCATGCTGTCCTTTCTGGTTTGTTTAACGCATACAAGCCATTGATGGTATGTGATCGTGAGCGTTTTGATTTTGCGGTTAAGGGGAACGGAGAGGATGAGGTTGGTAGAAAAATTACAGGAGAACAGAGCTTAATAAGTAGGCTTCCGAGGAAACATATGGGAGTCTATTATAAAGAACTAGACCTGTCGGATAAGAGTAAGCTTACCAATGGGCATAAAGTCGTTGCAGAGCGGGTTAATAGGATACGGATGATTATTGATTTTATCTCAGGTATGACAGATGAATACGCACTCCAAACATATCGACTTGTCTCAGGGATTCAGATCAACCCATATTAATTTAATGTATTACAAGGTCATCATAAAACAATAATCTATGAGGCCTCTTAGGTCTTAGCAATGTCAAATATCGATGTGGAAGTCATAACACCCCCAGCAAAGCCGGGGGCTTGAGTTTGTGAGCCGCTCAAAGCGGCTTTAAGCACCGCCTAAAAGCGGAATTTTAATTGCTCGATTCGCTTGTCTTCCTGCTCTTGTTTACGAATGTACTTGCGAATCACTTTCTCATCTCTGCCAACGGTAGAAACAAAATATCCTCGTGCTCAAAAGCTCTGACCAGCATAACCTCTTGCTCGGCCTTCAACTTCCCGAGCTATATGAATCGCGCTCTTGCCTTTCATGAAGCCAATGATTTGCGGCACAGAATAATTCGGCGGAATGGCAATGTAGATATGCACATGATCCTTGCATAAATGCCTTTCCACAATATCACTATCTCGCTGTCTTGCCAGTTTGTGGAAGACCTCTCCCAAGTACGTCCGTATTTTCCAAACAGAATCTTGCGGCTGCATTTCGGTATCCAAACCATATGATACTTGCAGTCCCACCGCGTGTGACATAGGCTTGAATTGCACTTCATTTAAAGCCTCTCCTGTGCTCACTCTGAGCAGCTCACCAGGGGAGGCTTTAAACTATTCCCGCAAAAGTCAAATTTTACTGGTCCTCCAGCAAAGGGGGGGGGGGGGGGGGGTCGCATTGGACTAAAAAGTGGCCTCGGAAAACTGAACCACTTGTCAAGGTTGACGTAAACAAGCCTAAGGAGGCTTTTGATGTTCAAGAAGAAAAGATGATTTTCCGCTGAGTTAAAATAACCGTGCTGCCCTGGATGCGCCTTTTCGGCGAACATGCTTCCGAGGTTGTTACACGAAAGTCATCAAGGATTCCCGATTTCTATACCTTGCAATCATTCCCTTTCATTTGCATCCAAGTCTTCGCTGTTCTACTTAAACCAAATGACTGGCTCCCGCATACAGTTCCAAGTCCTCCGCCACCTAGCCGCCTCATGGCGCACCTCCTACGGCATCCATGATTTCAGACGTGAGGCAGAACGCCAGCAAAAGCCTCTTGCTCAAGCCGACTTAGCCACTTGGCTTTCTTTTTACCGAAACCATCGTCGTTTGACTGACGGAATATTCCGGTCCTTCGGTCTGACTGACCTTGGCCCATTCAAAAAGCCGTACGGCAGCGCCTCCTTACCGGATGGCTTCCGTATGCAGGATTTCCATGACCAATCGGCAAAAAGGGTTGAACCAGAGCTAACCGCCGAAGGACAGTTTTCCATTGAACTGGCGTTCATGGCTCTCGTCTGGGTTCCTTGCATTGCCCTGTATGGTGACTATCCTCCCAACCTTCTCCGAAAGGCTCGACACGGGGATTTGGACACGATCTGTCGTCTTATTGTGGTCGATAAGTCTGTTGTTGCTGAACCCCGGATAGCGCAATGGGTTCTCGAATGGTCCTTGGCTATTGACCGACCCAAGTTGGAGCAGATCGGCAAGGCTTTTCAGACTGATTTACCGAAACTCACCCCGAAACAGTGCAAGATCACTTGGGCTCAGTTTGTCGATTCCATGGCCGTACGCATGGGCTACCCTATAAACATTCCTGAGATAAGAGGAATCTTCGACTCTTTGGCGCAAGAGGAAGGGCTAGGCCCACATGACCTCGATCTAGCCGAAATGACGGATGATGCCCTCTACAGGGCGATTCGAAAGCGCCCCAAACCCTTGAAAGACCTCCCTTAGCCCTGCCTTCCCCCAGCCATCCCTTGAGCCAGAGCTGAAAAGTTGCCATCCCTCTCGCCGTCGCCTGACATCCACGCAGCATGAGCAAGGCCGTGGAATCAAGGCCGAGCGACCGCAGGGAGCGAGCCGCAGGGCAGCCTTGATTCTTCGGACGCTCATGCTCTTCTGCCCCAACGAGGGCGAGCAAAATCAGCTAGTATACCACCCGGCCCAACCGAGCACCCGGACATTTTTTTCTTTCGATGTGTCCGGGTGCTTTCGTGTTTGATTTCCTAATCAAATCACATGCAAAACAAATCTCAAACCAACGGAAATCGTCAGAGGCAGCCCTCTAAAGGGGGGCGAATGACTATCAGCCCCCCTCCAAAGGTGAAAACGAGGCCCCAAAAGGGTGTGCAAGTGCTTACGGGCGGCGTGGATTCCCTGAATCTGGCTCTGGATATCCAGTGGAAGGATGAAAAGACGTTCAAGATTCTGGAAGAAGCAAAAGCGTGTGCTGCAAAGGATCAAAAGCCCAGCCCTGTCTTCATCTATGATCCCGAGCAAGAGAGAAATATTCCCTTTTCCGTTCTGCCGCATGGCACTAATGGCTATAGCTGGATACTCACAAGCCGTGAATATGCCATACGGATCGGCGATTGGATCGACCCAAAGCAACGGCCGAGCGCCATGGTGGAAGTCCGATCCGAAACCCTTTGGCATCGTGGGCTGGTTGATTCGGTAACAAGCATACTGCGCGGGCTTGAAGCGTGTGAGGCCAAAGTGTTGAAGACCAAGCCAAGCCGCATGGATCTTTGCATGGACCTCCTTATGCCTGAAGCCATGTGGAAGCCTTCGCTTGTCGAAAAGGCTTTCACCAGAGCCACGCAGTATTCAACCTACATGCAGCACCGCAAATTCTCAGGGATGAGCATTGGTAAAGGCAAGCTCAGTGCCCGCTTGTATGACAAGGCTCTGGAAATCCAGTCTCAATCCAAGAAAACGTGGATGTACGACATCTGGCAATTGGAAGAAGTGCCGGAGGGCAAAAAGGTCATTCGGGTTGAATTCCAACTCAGGCGCGAAGCGCTGAAGGCACTCGGACTCGATTGCATTGAGGATGCGTTCAAGAGCCTTGAAAATGTCTGGGCCTATTGCACGCAAAATTGGCTCAAGTTCCAAACAAGCGGCAAGCATCATACGCAACGCCGCACCTTGCCGTGGTGGAAGAAGGTCCAGCAAAGCTACCTCGGTGTGCATGATCCGGTACCGTCCATCAGAGCCAAGGCCATTCGCAATG
>NZ_AQXE01000023.1 GCF_000375485.1 Desulfovibrio oxyclinae DSM 11498
TCATGCGATACGGCATCTTACGGCGTCGATTTTGGCGAACAACAATGTTCCCATGATCGCGATTCAGCAAATCCTCAGACACAAGAAGCTTGCGACAACGGAGCGTTATGTACGGGGAATGGAGCCGATCCGACCTCACCTTGAGATATTGCAGGGCGGCATGAAGGCAAGCCTTGATCCCGGCCANATATCCGGGCCCACCGAAGGGCCCACCAGCAAAGAAAAAAGGCTTAGGAGAATCTCCTAAGCCTTTGATTTCTATGGCGGAGCCGAAGGGACTCGAACCCTCGGCCTCCGGCGTGACAGGCCGGCGTTATAACCAGCTTAACTACGGCTCCGCTCTATTGGGCATAGCGCGTTAAGCAGCGCTTTGCTCTCTGTGGTGGGCGGTGCAGGGCTCGAACCTGCGACCCTCGGCTTGTAAGGCCAAGCCAGAAGGGACATTTTTCATAGTTACCCTTCGTTGTCAACACTTTCTGGCAAAAAGTTGGGGGGCCGCTTGTCGGCTTTTTGGGGGCTTTTTCGTCAGCTTGCTTACCCGCCTGCTTACCCGCGCTGGAGGGGTGCCCCACTGCCCTGCCCGTCCTTATACATCAGTAAAGCACATTTTGCCGTTCGCAATCAAGGAGGCCTGCCATGGGCTGGGCTCTTGATAACCTTTCCGCCGACCGGCGGGCCGAAATTGCACGTGGGCTGTTCGATGTGCGCTCCGAAGACGGTGACTGGCTGAACGGGCTGTGCCCGCTGCATGACGACCAGACACCCTCGTTCGGCTACAACGTGGCCGACGACGTTTTCAAGTGCATGGCTGGCTGCAGCGACTCCGGCGACCTCATCAAGTTGTTCAGCCTCGTGAACGGGCTGGACGACCGCGAGGGCTTCCGCGAGTTCCGCGACCGCTTTGGCGGTGACGCGCCCCCCTTGGCCCCCCGTCATGCTCGCCGCAAGAATGAGGCGCCCCCAATCCCCCAGAGCGTGCTGGATCTGTTCCCACCTCTGCCTGACGAACTCGCCCAGCGATTCCGCGAGGTGCGTGGCTGGTCTCTTGATGTCATCCGGAGGCTCGATCTGCGCCTGCAGACTCACTACCGCGACAAGGAGTCGGGCGAACCCCGGGCCATCAACAGCGCCCCGCAGCGGGTGGTGATGCCCGTCTGGGACGCGAACGGTCAACTGCGCAACCTACGGCAGTACAAACTGCCAGACGCGCGGGTCAAAGCCAAGATCATCAGCTGGGGACAGGGCTACGGCACAGCTCGTCCGTACCCATCTCAGCATCTTATTCCCAAAGAAGGGCCGCTGCTTCTGTGCGAGGGCGAGCCCGACGTCATTTGCGCCCTCTCCCATGGGTTCGCAGCCATGACCCTGACAGCCAATAACGTCCGTAAATGGTCCGGCGCCCAGCTTGCTCCGTTGCGCAATCGTGATGTGATCATCTGCTATGACGCGGACCGTCCAGGGCAGGAACACGCACGGATCGCAGCCGGAAACATTTTCAAGAGCGCCAAGTCGGTCCGCCTGTTGCGCTGGCCGGACTTCATGGGACGGGATGATGAAGGCAATTGGCCCGAGGATCATGGGCAGGACCTGACCGATTTCTTCATGCGTCATAGCAAAACGGCCAAAGATCTGCAGGAGCTGTTCGCTACGGCCACAGCCTATGAGGAACAAGAAGAGGAGCAGAATTCCAACTATTGGAGATTTTGCCGCTTCAACAAGTTCAAGCCGCGCCTGCTCGCCAACCAACTTCTGCAGGACAGGCCGCTGCTGCACGATCCCCACACCTCGCGCCTCTACTCGTGGAACGGACAGTATTGGGAACTGTTCGACGAGGCGCAGGTCAAGCGCATGGCCATCAACTATCTGGGTGAAGAGGCGCTGCAAAGCCGGGTCAACGATGCGGCGTTTCAGGCCAAGATTCTCGCTACCGTGGAGCATGGCCGAGAGGTCAACGACCGTTCCGAATGGATCTGCCTGCAGAACTGCATGCTCAACACCGTGACCGGCGAAACAGGCCCCCATGAACGGGACTATCTCGCAACCGTGCAGTTGGGCGTGGACTTCAAACCCGATTCGGACAGGGAGTGTTCCCGCTGGCTGTCATTCCTTGAAGAGACCGTACAGACCCCCGAGGCCATCATGCAGCTACAGGAGTTTGCCGGCTACTGTCTGACCCGCGAGGTCCGTTTCGGCAAATGCCTGCTCCTGCTCGGTCCCGGCTCGGACGGAAAATCCACGTTCCTCAAGATACTGCGCTCGCTCGTCGGCCCCGAGAACTGCTCGGCGGTTCGCTTTCAGGATCTCGATGACCAGTTCCAGCGGGTGGCGCTCTATGGCAAGCAACTCAACATTTCCACGGAGGTTGGTAGCGATGCCATGGAAAGCAGCATGTTCAAGGCGCTGGTTACCGGTGACCCGGTGCAAGCTGCATTCAAGCACAAGGACGTGTTCGAGTTCGTTCCGTACTGCAAGCTCGCGTTTGCCGCAAATAGGCTGCCGCGAGTCCTCGATAATTCCGACGGATTCTATCGTCGCGTGCTGCCGGTGCAGTTCAAGGTCCAGTACCTCGACGGCGATCCGAGGCAGGACAAGCATCTGGAGGAAAAGCTGCTCGCCGAGCTGGACGAGATATTCCTCTGGGCGCTCGAAGGGCTGCGCCGGCTGCGTGAGCAGGGCTCGTTCACCGACTGCGAGGAGACCCGCCTTCTGGTCGGCGACTACAAGCGCCTGAACAACCCCGTGCAGGCGTTCATCGAGGAGTGCTGCGAGGTGGGTGAGGGTGCGACTGTACGCAAGGACGAAGCCTACAAGGCCTATCGCGAGTTCTGCAAGGACGGCGGATACAAGGCGCTCTCCAAAGAGAATCTGTTCCGCGACCTCAAGTCCACTGTCGCGGGCATGGGCATGCAGCTCACGGAGAGCAGGCCGCGCAGTGAGGGGCGTAAGCGCGTCCTCTCCGGTATCCGAGTGCTTTCCTCGGGGGTGTCCGATGGCTAGTCCCCGCGCCCCCCTCGCCCCCTTTTTCGGCGCCGCCAGCCGTACTCTCATGGGGTCACCCATGGACCGACTCAACCAGAAACCCGCCCTGAATGGTGCGGATTGTCCTGGTGTGGTCCAAGCGTGTCCCAACTTCGTCCGGTTTGGTCGGGACGCGGTAACCCGCATGGTTGTGCCATCGGTCCGGGTGTCCCAAGTGGTCCGTGGTTGCTGTCCCTCTCCGGGTGCGGGTGCGTGCGCGTACGCGCGTATATATCAATCCGGACAGGCAGAATTGAAAATAACCTGTCCCACACGGACCGCTCTTGGTGTGACGCGGGTTTGCGCTTGTCCCACCAGTGCGGGACAAGCTGGGACGCATGGTCCATGGAGAGTTTAATGACGAACGCATTTGACCAGGCTCGCAGTCGTTACGGTGTAAAAGCTGTGCAGCCAGAGCAACAGGCAGCGGCAGATGTGGTCACCGATGATTGGTCCCACAGCTACGAACTACGCATGGCGTGGGGATGGGATGCGGACCAGATGGAAGCTGCCAGGTTGCGCGACAGCTTGGGTCTGGGACTGATCTACGCATGGGAGGAGCGAGTCGCCTCGTTTGAAGAACTCCGTGGACTACTGCACCGCTGGAAGGCGGTGGTGAAAGTGGTCCGTTACGCTGGCGGCGGAGTCGGGATCGAGTCTGAGCCCAAATGGGCCAGTGGTGAAGGCGAAGAGACTTTAGCTCGAATCTCTGAATTATTCTGGGGGCCAGCCTTTGACCATGCGATCTACTATCTATCCAAATTCCCCATCCGTGAGGCCCTATGACTTTGGGTCCTTCCCAAGCCTCCACGCCGCGCGGGTGCAGAGAGTCGCGTTTCTTGCGTGCGTTTGCATTTTGAATTTATTGGGAAAATGGGAATTTGCCTTAATTCTGATGCACCATTCGTACTACAGAGAACAGCAAAGGTGACACCATGGAAAAGGAAAATGATTTGCAGTTGAAAACGATTGCTGATGTTCGCCGCTTCCTTGAGGCCGAAGGATATACGGCAGCTCACAGCACCGTGGATCGTCATTTTAAGCAGGGAAAGTTTGGGCGTAATACTGACGGGCTCTTTGATGTGGCTGCGCTCAAACTTTACGCTGCAGCGAACCTCAAGCGGATTCAATCTGGCAAGACTATGACCCAAGAGCAGCAGGAGCTCCAGGATGCACGCGAGCGTGCAAAGCTGGAGTTGATCGAAGAACAGGTCAAGACGGCTAGGCTCAAGCGTCGTCGGGAAGAAGGGCAATTGATTGATCGAAACAACGTCATGCTTGAGATTGCGGCCCGCGCCGGAGTTCTTGAATCACAATTCAAGAGCTCAATCCAGTCTGGAGTTCTGGACCTGATCGATTTGGTTAAGGGGAACCCGGAACGCGCGGCAGATCTGATGCGCACGCTTAATCAGTTGGTGGACGAGGTCCTGACGGAATACGCGAACATGGATCCGGCAGAGGTGGTCTTTGATGCAGAATGATGCTGTTATCCACGTCAGCTCCAGGTGGCTGCCGCATGGGGTAGATGTCGAACGATACCAATTCCAGCCAAGCAAAGCGGAGCGGCGCATCTGCCGCAAGCGTAAGCCCATCAAGCCCAGCATCTGGGCGGAAAGGCACCGTGTGCTGCCTGAGGACTCTGCTTTGCCCGGACGTTGGCGTAACTCTACCTCTCCTTACCTGACAGGCATTCTCGACGCCTCCTATACTCCGGGTGTCCGTGAACTGGTGCTATGCGCTGCTCCGCAGGTGGGTAAGACCGAGGTCATCAACACAGTTCTGGGGTATGCCATCGATCGGGATCCCGGGCCTGCGATGCTGGTATACCCGGATAGGCCGACCGCTACACATAATATCAAGAACCGCATCCGCTCACTGTTGGAGTCCACCCCGAGGCTGGCCGGATTCATGACAGGCCGCGAGGACGATGTGGCAAACACGCGCATCAACCTGGAACACATGAGCGTTTACGGTGCTTGGGCAACCCCGTCCTCTTTGGCGAACAAGTTCATCAAGCACCTGATTTTCGATGAAATTGACAAGTATCCTGCAGTGGCATCCAAATCCGAAGCAGACCCGATTTCATTGGGCGAAAAGCGACAGCGGACATTCCGCTGGAGCCGCAAACGATACAAGATTTCCTCACCAACCATTGAAAGCGGTCCGATCTGGCAGGAGTTGCAGTCCTGTCAGATAGTTTTCCATTATATCGTCAGATGCCCTTCCTGCGGAGGGTTCCAGCGTATGAATACCAAGGGGCACAAGTTCCCCGAGGACGAGCGCGATCCCGCTACTATCGAAAACAAGCTGCTTGCCCGGTATGAATGCGAGCACTGCAAGGCCCATTGGGACGACAACCAACGTGACAAGGCTGTCGCCCTGGGTGAATGGCGCGATCTGGTCTCCGGAGCAACGCTTGAGGCAGTGCTCAAGGAACGGCGGCCCGCAAAGATCGGTTTCCATATTCCTGCCTGGCTGTCTCGTTTTGTCTCGTTGTCCGAAGTTGCTGCAGCCTTTTTGAAGGGGCAGGCAAGCAAGCAAAAAATGCGCGATTACTGCAATGCGTATGAGGCAGAGCCTTGGGTTGAATACCACGTTGAGCGCCCCCTTGAGCGTATCAAGGTCCTCAAGGACGAGCGCCCTGCCGGGGTGGTCCCCGGTGGCGGTGTGGTTGCAGGCCTGACAGCTGCGGTGGACACGCAGGACAACGGGTTTTGGTACGAAGTTCGCGCATGGGGCTGGGGGCTGCAGCGAGAGTCGTGGGGCATTCGTGAGGGTTTTGTTCTGTGTCTGGAGGATGTTGCACGCATCCTCTGGGATGAGCGGTATTCTGACGCCGATGGCAACGAGTACAACGTGGAGCTGGCAGTGATCGACTCCGGGGGGCATCGCACCTCAGAGGTGTATGACTGGGCCAGAACTCACCGAGGCCGGGTTTACGCCTACAAGGGGGAGCAGCGGATGAACAAGCCTCACGACTTCACGACACTGGAATACATGCCGCCTGACAAACGCGGACGAAAGCGCAGTATACCCGGCGGGCTGCGATTGTTGCGCGGCAACTCGAATTTCTACAAGGACCGGCTGTCCAGCCAGCTTGAGATTGCTCCGGCTGATCCGGGTGCGTGGCATCTGCATGGTGATGTGACCGATGATTGGTGCAAGCAGATGACGGTGGAATACGTGGATGACAACGGCAACTGGCAGTGCCCGAAAGGCAAGGACAACCACGCATGGGACTGCGGCTACATGAATCTGGTGGCCGCTGCCGTGAAGCGCATGGAGTTTCGGAAACCCGGCGAGCGGCTACGGGTCAAAACCAAGAAGCAGAAACGGAAAAAGATCAACCCCTACACCGGAGAGGAGGTTCTGTGAGGATGACCCGACAGGAAAAAGCGATTGCAGCGGCTGTTGCCAAGGCTCGCGAAGGGGTTCGATTCACACTGAAAGGTGGTGCTCCATGTCCCCTGTGTGGTCAACGTTGCCGCGTCGTCAGCTCCCCTAAAAGCTCCGGGACATTCAAAGTTCGGTACCATCTTTGCGGGAACAGCAAATGCTTGCTTTGTCAGCTACGGGCAAACATCAAATCCGTCCAAAGTGAATGAGATCAAGACCACATTTAGGTTTATCAGATTAGTATTGGTNAGGATCCTCACTGGTGAAAAGGTTGGAAAATTGATATCAGCATTCATGTTTAACCAAAGGAGAAGACATGAAAAATGGTATCCTTCTATTTAGCCTTCTTTTTTTAGCAGCGTGTGCCACAAACCAGACCTTGCCGGAGTTCAGAAACCTGGCCAGCAAAAGAGAAGCGGTCTTCAACATGTCGCTGGAATTGGCCGTGCAGCAGTCCTGCAAACAGTTAAAAGCGGGATTTAAGGATGTGGCGGGGGCGATGGATGTCGATTGTCAGGCATATCCAGGTCTTGGGGAGGGCGAAATCACAGGGCAAATGAAAGTTTATGACAGTTCTGCTTATGTGATAGTCTTAACCTACCGAGTCCTTGATGAAGAGCACACAGGCATAGAGATGTTGTATAGGCCTGAGCCAAGCGAATTGAAAGGGTTTTTAAAGTGGGTTGATGAGAATGACGTTTCTACAAGAGATGAGCAATGGGTAGCGTGATCCCGTTCGACTTCGACGGCAGTGCCATCCGCAAGCATGGCCGGTACGAGTCATGCGGAACAACCGGACTGCCCGGAGACGTGCCGGATTTCTCGCTGCGCCTTAACCCGCGCTGCACCACCCCAGGGGAAGGGGCATTGTTTGGGAGCGTTTTCATCGGTGTAAGGGTTGCGGCTATAAATTTAAGAATGCGCAGCAAGAATGAAGCTTGTTCAGGCTCTGGTTTGTTGATATCTGCTAATCGTTTTTGAGTGGATGTCATTTTAACTGGAGGAACTATGGGATCGAATATTGCGATTTTGCTTGTAACCGTCTGTAGCGGTCCAGGGTTTTCTGGACACAATTTTGTCCTTAATCACGCCGCGCACTCAGTGAGCACGATCTGCCTTTCGCGGACCTGGCTCGGCGTCTTGTAGCCGTGCCTGCCGATGATCCATTGCCGGTTGTAGGTTTCCTTGAATTTCAGCAGGGCCTTCCTCAACTCTTCGACCGTGTTGAATCGCCTGACCCAAAGCAGATTTTCCTTGAGGATGCGAACGAATCGTTCCGCGATGCCATTGCCTTGGG
>NZ_AQXE01000024.1 GCF_000375485.1 Desulfovibrio oxyclinae DSM 11498
GAGCAAAGGAAGAAGCCCGCTGCTCAGACCTTGCCCGATATGTCGTGGACAATCTCAAGGAAGCCGCCGACCGGATAGCGGAGACCGACTGAGTCGGTATGCCTCCGGCGGCTCTCCGAGGGCCCTCCGGGGGCTTAAGAACCCTTTTGCAAAAGGGTTCTTAAGAATCTCCCAAAAACATTTGTGTTGCCAAGCCGCACGAGGCTTTCCGAAAGCTGAGGCGTATAGGCGGCTTGGCGGGAGGCTGATTGCGGTTGTTGTGCTGGCGGGGGAGTGGGAATGCAGGGGGAGTTTTGATGATAAGCTTGTGAGCTGAGGAAGCTCTCCTTGACGAACTCTCCTTGTTACAGAAGTTCGTTAGCCAAGCCGCACTTCCCCAAATTCCCGTCAGCGGGGTTGCAGCTGGGGCGCGGGTTATGCGGTCGCATGAACTCGACAGCTGCAAGCCCGCTGACAGCTCAGGGATTCCAAAGGGGGCCCGCCCCTTTGGTCCGCCTGAAGGGCCCGTCGGAGACCCGCCGGAGGCATAAAAAAGAGCTCTGCACTTAGTGCAGAGCTCTTTTTTATGATGAACAATTGTATGACTTACACTTCGCAGTCTTTGAGATAGCCGCAGACGAAGGCGGTGGCGTCCATGGCTTTTTTTCCTTGGGGCTTGATCTCGGGTGTCAGGTAGACTTTGTCGGCTGTGCTGATGGCGAGTTTGCCATTGATTTCACCGAGGACGGTTCCGGGATCGACGCCGGGGGATTCGTCTTCGCCTATTTCGCCGGGGGTGACGTTGAGGCGCAGGACCTTGTCCTGTCCGTTATCCCAGTCGAAGTAGGCTCCGGGCCATGGGTACATGGCGCGGATTTGATTGTGGACCTGCTGTGCCGGGCGATTCCAGTCCACTTCGCCTTCCTCTTTAGTGAGTTTGTGGGCGTAGGTGGCGAGTGTGTCGTCCTGCGGTTTGAAGGCGTAGGCTCCGCGTGCGAGGCGGGCGAGGGCTTCCACAATACAGAGGCCGCCGAGGTCGGCGAGTTCGTCGTGGATTTTTCCGGCGTGATCGTTGTGGCCGATGCGCAGGGCGCGGGCGACCATGACGGGGCCGGTGTCGAGTCCGGCTTCCATCTTCATGATGCTGATGCCGGTGACGATTTCTCCGTCTGCGATGGCGCGCTGGATGGGGGCCGCGCCGCGGTATTTGGGCAGCAGGGAGGCATGGATGTTGAGCGGATGCAGCTTGGGGACGTCGAGAACACCCTGTGGCAGGATGAGTCCGTAGGCGGCCACCACGAGCACATCGGGCTCAAGGGCGGCGAGTTGGTCGATGTCGGCCTGATCCTTGAAGTTCTCGGGCTGGTAGACATCAATGCCGTGTTCCAGCGCCAGCTGTTTGACCGGCGAGGGCTTGCATTTGCGGCCGCGACCGCAGGGGCGGTCGGGCTGGGTGTACACTGCCGCTACGTCGCAGCCGTCGAATTCGATGAGCGCCTTGAGGCTTTGGGCCGCGAAATCGGGCGTGCCCATGAATACGACGCGCAGTTTTTCCGCTACTTCGTCCATCTCTGTGCCTTCTTTCTGTACATGGCCTGCTTGAGTCGGCTGGCCCGGTCCACGATGGTGGTTCCGTCGAGGTGATCGATTTCGTGCTGGAGGATGATGGCGAGGTAGCCGTCGGTCTCGATGCAGAGCTCTTCGCCTTCGAGATTCTTGGCGGTCACCTTGACTCGTTCCGAGCGTTTGACGTTGCCGGTGAATCCGGGGCAGCTCAGGCAGCCTTCCTCGGAGTCCACGGAGCCGTCGCACTCGACGATTTCGGGATTGATGAGCACGCGCAGGTCGCCTCGTTCCTTGGGACCGGTCTGGTCAATGCAGATCAGGCGGATGCCTTCGCCCACCTGCGGGGCTGCGAGGCCGACGCCGTCGTCCGCGTACATGGTTTCCACCATGTGCTCGACCAGTTCCTTTATCTCGGGGGTGATTTCCTCGATCGGCGCTGCCTTTTCTGCGAGCACCGGCTCGGGCCATCTGCAAACTTCCAGCTTCATGCTATGCCTCCGGCGACCGGCAGAGTGTCCCTCTTTGTTCCGTTCGCCAACTCCCGGCCGCGATCATGCCGATGCGGTCGGAGATGTGTTTTATTCTGTCGCGATTCGGGCGGCTTCCGGGTCGGGAAACCGCGCCGGGGAAATCTCTTACATGTTTTGCGCCAAAAGACAACGGACTCGAAACGGTCTGAAATCGATGCGCCCCATGCAAATAAGCATTTAACCGGCAAAGGCAATCGGGAAAAGATTTGCCCGCCGGAACGTAAAAAGGGCGCCCGTTGCCGGACGCCCCTGAATGGATTGAACGGGAAAAGGGTTAGGATTCCTTTTTCTCTTCCTTCTTTTCGCGCAGCTTGATGCCGAGTTCGCGAAGCTGTTTGTTGCCAACTTCGGAGGGAGCTTCGGTCATGAGGCAGGTGGCCTTCTGGGTCTTGGGGAAGGCGATGACGTCGCGGATGGACTTGGCGCCGCACATGATCATGATAAGACGATCAAGGCCGAAGGCGATGCCGCCGTGCGGTGGTGCGCCGAACTTGAGCGCGTCCATGAGGAAGCCGAACTTCTCGCGGGCTTCCTCTTCGTCGATGCCCAGCGCGGAGAACATGGCGTCCTGCTGTTCCGGGGTATGGATGCGGATGGAACCGCCGCCCACTTCGTAGCCGTTGATCACGAGGTCGTAGGCGCGGGCGAGCGCTTCGCCCGGATTTTCCCGGACGGTTCCCAGCTGGCCGGGCTGGGCCGAGGTGAAGGGATGGTGGCGTGCCACCCAACGCTTGTCGTCGGCGTCCCATTCCAGCAGCGGGAAGTCGGTGATCCACAGCGGTGCGAACACGGAGTCGTCGATGAGACCGAGGCGTTCGCCGACCTTGATGCGCAGGTAGCCCAGCGCGGTGTTGGCGATGTCGGCCTGACCGGCCTGGAAGAAGAGGATGTCGCCGGGCTGGCAGCCGGTGCGTTCGGCCAGTGCGGCCTTCTCGTCCTCGGAGAAGAACTTGACGATGGGGGACTGCCATTCGCCGTCCTCCTTGACCTTGATCCACGCAAGGCCCTTGGAGCCGTAGATTTCGACGTACTTGGTGTACTCGTCGATCTCCTTGCGGGTCAGCTCTGCGCCGCCGGGGACGCGCATGACCTTCACCAGCTCGGATGCGGCAAAGACCTTGAACCCGCCGCCCTTGAAAATGTCGGTGACTTCCTGATGCTTGAGGTCGAAGCGTACGTCGGGCTTGTCGAGGCCGTAGTCGCGAACGGCTTCGGCGTAGGTCATGCGGGGGAACTCGGCGGGCAGTTCGGCGTCCAGCGTCTTCTTGAAGACGTTGCGGACCATGTCCTCGGCGATGCCCTGAACCATTTCCTCGTCGGCGAAGCTCATCTCCACATCGATCTGGGTGAACTCTGGCTGACGGTCGGCGCGCAGGTCCTCGTCCCGGAAGCACTTGCAGATCTGAAAGTAACGCTCCATGCCGGAGACCATCAGCATCTGCTTGAACAGCTGCGGCGACTGCGGGAGGGCATAGAAATCGCCGTTGTTCACGCGGGAGGGCACGAGAAAGTCGCGTGCGCCCTCGGGGGTGGACTTGGTCAGGATCGGGGTCTCGATTTCGAGGAACCCGTTGTCGTCGAGGAAGCGGCGCACGGCCTGAGCGGCCTTGTGGCGCATGATGAAATTGTTTGCCAGCGCGGGACGGCGAAGATCGAGGAAGCGGTGCTTCAGGCGCAGGTTCTCGCCCGCCTCGACGCGGTCCTCGATGGGGAACGGCGGTGTTTCGGAAGTGTTCAGCAGCTTCCATTCGTCCACGACCACTTCGATCTCGCCTGTGACGAGGGCGGAGTTGGACATGCCTTCGGGGCGCTCGCGAACCTGTCCGCGGACGGCCACCACGTACTCGGTGCGCAGGGCGTGGGCGCGTTCGTGCGCGTCGGTGTTGTGCTCGGGGCTGAAGACCACCTGAGTCAGGCCTTCACGGTCGCGCAGGTCGATGAAGATCAGGCCGCCGTGGTCGCGTCTGAACTGGACCCAGCCCATCAGCGTCACGGTATTGCCTATATTATTGGCATTGAGCTCATTGTTGTGGTGGGTGCGGCGCCAGCCGCCCAGATCTTCAATGACTCGATACTCGTCGTAGCTGCGTTCTTCCTGGTGTTCAGACATGGTTGCTCCGTTGTGGTTGACCCCGGACTGCGGGGCGGCCTGTATTAATGAATTACGAAAGAGGGCCATTGGCGGCCCCTAGACTTTTTTGAGGTATTCCTCGCGGGATACGGTGTACTGCTCGTCATCGCCGGCCATGTCCTTGACGGTGACCGTGCCCTCGGCGAACTCTGCCTCGCCGAGGATGAAGCACTTGGACGCCCCGGTTTTGTTGGCGGCACGCATACGGCTCTTCATGGAGCCGCCCGCGTAGGAGACTTCCCCGCGCTGACCTTTCTCGCGCAGTTTCTGTGCGAAGAGCATGGCATCGTTGGCGGCGCGATCATCAATGACGGCGATGTAGAAATCGGGCGCATCGGCATCCTTGGCACCCAGCAGCATGGCCAGACGTTCCATGCCGCAGGCAAAACCGGTGGAGGCGCAATCCGGGCCACCGAGGCTCTTGGGCAGGCCGTCGTATCGGCCGCCGCCCGCAACCGCGGTCTGCGAACCGATGTCGTTGGACGTAACCTCGAAAGCCGTGCGGATGTAGTAGTCGAGCCCGCGAACAAGGCGGGGGTTCAGTACGTATTCCACACCTGCCGTGCCGAGGATGTCCTTGACCTGCGCGAAGTGATCGGAACACTCGCCGCAAAGGTGGTCGGTAATCTCGGGCGCGCCCTGCACCAGCTCCTTGCAGCTCGCGGACTTGCAGTCCAGAACACGCAACGGGTTGGTGTCCATGCGGCGCTGGCAGTCCTCGCAAAAGCCGTCGCGGCCCTTGGACTGATAAAAATCGATGAGCGCCTGACGGTATGCCGGGCGACAGTCATGACAGCCGAGGGAGTTGAGCTCGAACGTCAGCTTGGTCAACCCAAGCTCGTTCAGAAAGCTCTTGAGCATCAGGATCAGCTCGGCATCGGCCTGCGGTTCGGGCGCACCGAAAATTTCCGCATTAAGCTGATGGAACTGACGCTGACGACCCTTCTGCGGTCGCTCGTAGCGGAACATCGGCCCGGTGGTGAAATACTTGAGCACCTTGCCGGGCTGGTACCGGCCGGACTCCACAAAGGCGCGGACAACACCCGCCGTAGCCTCAGGCCGCATGGTCATGGAGCGCCCCTTCCGGTCCGGAAAGGTGAACATCTCCTTGCCGACCACGTCGGTGTCCTCGCCAATGGATTTAATGAAAAGTTCGGTCTTTTCAAGGATCGGCGTTCTGAGTTCGCCGAAACCGTATCTGGAGAAGATTTCACGGGCAGTGTTTTCCATTCTGGTGAACACCGCTGCGTCCTCGGGAAAGAGGTCCGCGAAACCCTTGATCTTTTTAATGCTGGGCATAACTGCTTTCCAATCCTGTCAATATCTGGCTTTGGGAAACGATTCTCGTTAGTCCAAGTGTGCGCGATTGTCAAAGCCGCAAGGGCGGCACACAGGGGTTATCCCCGGTTGCGAATATCGTCACGCCACTTGTTCAGCGGGGCATAGCAACCTTGCCCTTCATGATTCGAACGACGAGCCTGCTCACCCTTTTCGGCGTCAAGCATCATCATGCAAAGATACCGGCTCTGCTCATCGTCCCACTTGAGATCAGGACAACGGCGCTGATAACCGTACTGGCGGTGCGATTCCTCGCAAGGATTGTCAAGACAGCACCAGCCGCAGCCCACGCAGGGTTTGGACATTGCTAAATTCTCCTGTGGTCGGGATGTGGCAGTTTACGGACCGAAGACACTACCCCTACTCGCCACACTTGTGAAGCCCGGAAAACAGGGAATTCGCGCGCAGAGGCTGTTTCCGGCAGGTGTGCCTCCGGCGGGCCCTTCAGGCGGACCAAAGGGGCGGGCCCCCTTTGGAATCCCTGAGTTGTCAGCGGGGTTGCAGCATTCGGGGCCATGCGACCGCATAACTCGCGTCCCAGCTGCAACCCCGCTGACGGGGACTTATGGTTCTATGGTTCTTAGCTGACGAACTCCGTTAGCAGAGTTTAGCTAAATAGGGCTCTCTCAGTTCACACACTTCCCGTCAGAACGCCCAACAAAGCATCCAATCCCGCAACTAAGTACTGCGACAATGCCGAGCGAGGCCTAAAGGCTCTTTTGACCGTTAACGCAGGTCCGGGTGGTGTCTGTAACCACGGACGTTTCATCAGGAACAGTGATCGCGTCATAGAGCCTCTCGCCGAGAGTGGCGGCGCACCCCAACAGCGCAGTTTTGCCTTCTTTTTTGCGCCAGCAAAAAAGAAGGTCGGCCGACAGGCCGAAACCTTCCACTGATGCAAACAGCAATGCCTCCGGCGGGCCCTTCTGGCGGACCAAAGGGGCGGGCCCCCTTTGGAATCCCTGAGCTGTCAGCGGGCTTGCAGCTGTCGGGTTCATGCGACCGCACAACCCGCGTCCCAGCTGCAACCCCGTTGACGGGGATTTGGGGTAGTGCGGCTTGGCTAACGAGTTTTTGTAACAAGGAGAATTCGTCAAGGAGAGCTTCCTCAGCTCACAAGCTTATCATCAAAACTCCCCCTGCATTCCCACTCCCCCGCCAGCACAACAACCGCACTCAGCCTCCCGCCAAGCCGCCTATACGCCTCAGCTTTCGGAAAGCCTCGTGCGGCTTGGCAACACAAATGTTTTTGGGAGATTCTTAAGAACCCTTTTGCAAAAGGGTTCTTAAGCCCCCGGAGGGCCCTCGGAGAGCCGCCGGAGGCATATGAAAATGCCGGGAGTGTTGTCTGGAAATGCTGAAGTTACAGCAGTTCCAGTTCTTTCATGGCGAGGTAGAGTTCGCGG
>NZ_AQXE01000025.1 GCF_000375485.1 Desulfovibrio oxyclinae DSM 11498
TCATCCGGTACGTCTACCGCACGTTTTTCGGGATACAGTCCACGGCCATCGTCGCGGATCCCGAATCGTTCCGGGACTGCATCGATGCGTGCAGCGATCTCTCNCCGTTCGGGGATTTCCGTGTCCGGTCTGACCGGCAGGATTTCGACGTGGTGCAGCTCGTTCGCGGACGCGATCCGGCCCACGTGGGCCTGTGGTCCGCTGCCGACGGNGCGGTGCTGCACTGCGTGCGCGGGGCCGGCGTGTGTCTGGATACGCCGTTCGAGCTGCGGCACCTGGGCTGGCGCGGGCTGATTTTCAACCGCCATGCCGATCTGCTGGGTGGGCTGCCGGAGGTGCACCGTGGGTAAGATCATCCGCAGCCATGGCAGCGCCCCGGGCGCGATCCGGCAGGTGACGGGCGTCGCTGTACGCGACTGGGTGCGCGACGAGGTGCCGGGCGGCGAGTTCCCGGTGCCGACCGTCTGTTTTTTCAACGGCACGCCGCTGCTGCGGGCCGACTGGACGCGCGAGGTAGGCGAGGACGACGTGGTGCTGTTCGTGGCTCTGCCGCAGGGCGGAGGCGGCGGAGGCGGCTCCAACCCCATGAAAATGGCCCTGTCTATCGCACTGATGGCAGCTGCATCATGGGCGGCAATGCCATTGACAGCGAGTATCTCCGGGATGGTTGGGGGCTTGAGTGAGCTTGGGGGCTCCATCGTTTTAAACGGTATCAAAGCGTTGGGCGCTGTTGGCGGCGCTATGCTGGGGGGCATGTTCTCTAGCTCCCCTCGCACCCCTTCCTCGCTGGCTTCGACCCGCGCGCTGGAGTCCGCCAGCCCGACGTACTCCCTGACGCCGCAGTCCAACACCGCGCGGCTGTACCAGCCCATTCCCACCGGGTACGGCACCAACCTGACCACGCCCGATCTCGCGGCGCAGCCATACTGGGACTACTCCGGCAACGATCAGTTCGTCTACCAGCTCCTGTGCGTCGGCCTCGGCCGGTACCGCATCGACGAGGTGCGCGTGGGCGACACCGCTGTNTGGGCGGGCGGCGAGTACACCGGCAATTTCGAGGGCGTGACCATCCAGATCGTCAATCCGGGCGAGCCGGTGACCCTGTTCCCGGACAATGTGGAGACCTCCGCCGAGGTGTCCGGCCAGACCCTGTTCGGCCCCAACGAAGACGGCGGCGGNTATCTCGGTCCGTTCGTGGCCAACACCGCCGGGACCGATACCAACCAGCTGGGCGTGGACACCGTTTTTCCGCGCGGGCTGGGGCACATGAAGCAAAACAACTCCATGTCCAGCATCTCGGTGACCTGTGAATTTGAGGCGCGGCGCATCGATGACGCGGGCCAGCCCGTCGGGGACTGGTTTGTGCTCGGCACCGAGACCGAGTCTGCTGCCACGCGCACCCCCCAGCGGCGCAGCTATCTCTACTCCGTGGAGACCGGACGGTACGAGGTGCGCGCCAAGCGCACGTCCAACGCCAGCACCGATGCGCTGGATCTCAACGAGGTGCAGTGGGCGGGCCTTCGCGCCTACCTGCCCGGACAGCGCACNTACCCGGATGTGACTCTCATCGCCGTGCGCATGCGGGCCACCAACAGCCTGACCCAGCAGTCGTCGCGCATGGTCCGGGTGGTCTCCACGCGGATGCTGCCGGTCTGGGATGCGGGCGTGCAGCAGTGGTCCGAGCCGCAGCCCACGCGTGCGCTCTCCTGGGCGCTGGCGGACATCTGCCGCAACCCGGTCAACGGCGGNCTCGACGAGGAGCACCTCGATCGGGACGTGCTGGCCGCGCTCGCCGATGGACAGGCTGCCCGGGGCGACAATTTTTGCCACGTGTTCGACACCCCGGTCACAGTCTGGTCCGCGCTGCTCGATGCCGGGCGGTCCTGCCGGACCTTTCCGCGCCCCATCGGCACCGGGATCTCGTTCTACCGCGACGAGCCGCGCACGCGCCGCTGCGGATTNTTCAGCCCGCGCAACATCGTGCGCGGGACTTTCCGCGTCCACTACGATTTGTACCGGCCCGAGATGCCCGACCGCATCGTGGTGGAGTACACGGACCGGGACCGGGGCTTTGCCACGCAGGCCGTGCCCGCAGACCTGTCCGGCTGCACTGCCGAGCAGCCGGAGCGCAAGCGCATCGCAGGCGTGGACAACCGCGCGCAGGGCTTTCGCGANGGCATGTACGAGGCCGCGCGCAACGCGTGGCGCAACGTGACCGTGGANTGGACNACCGAGGAGGACGGCCGGATGCTGCTGCTCGGCGAGGCCTGCGACGTGGCNCATCCGCTGGTGGACTGGGGCGTGGCCGGGGACGTGGTGCGCTGGCCCNNGGAAGGNTCGTNTGCGGTCACGCTGGATCGCGANCTGGTCTGGCGCGACGGGCAGGACCACTACCTGTCGCTGCGCCGGCGCAACGGGCAGCCATGGGGACCGGTGCTGGTGCATCCGGACCCGGACGGCGATCCGCGCCGGGTGCTGCTGGACGAGACGGATTTCGCGCAGGCGGTGGCCGATCTCGACGACCCGGCGGGCTGGGTCACCACATCCCGCGACCGCGAGCGCACGCACTGGGCCTTCGGCCCGGCCGAAGCCTTTGCCCGCCGGGTGCTCGTCACCGACATCAAGCCGCGCAAAAACGGACTGATCGACGTGTCCTCGGTGATCGACGACGAGCGGGTCTACCCGGCCGATCAGGGGCAGGTGCCGGACTACGATCCCGGCACTGGGTCACCACCGCCCGCGACCGCGAGCGTACGCACTGGGCCTTCGGCCCGGCCGAGGCCTTTGCCCGCCGGGTGCTCGTCACCGACATCAAGCCGCGCAAAAACGGATTGATCGACGTGTCCTCGGTGATCGACGACGAGCGGGTCTACCCGGCCGATCAGGGGCAGGTGCCGGACTACGATCCCGGCACTGGGTCACCACCGCCCGCGACCGCGAGCGTACGCACTGGGCCTTCGGCCCGGCCGAGGCCTTTGCCCGCCGGGTGCTCGTCACCGACATCAAGCCGCGCAAAAACGGATTGATCGACGTGTCCTCGGTGATCGACGACGAGCGGGTCTACCCGGCCGATCAGGGGCAGGTGCCGGACTACGATCCCGGCACTGGGTCACCACCGCCCGCGACCGCGAGCGTACGCACTGGGCCTTCGGCCCGGCCGAGGCCTTTGCCCGCCGGGTGCTCGTCACCGACATCAAGCCGCGCAAAAACGGATTGATCGACGTGTCCTCGGTGATCGACGACGAGCGGGTCTACCCGGCCGATCAGGGGCAGGTGCCGGACTACGATCCCGGCACGGCGCTGCCGCCCACGCCGGATGGGCCGGTGGTCTCCGGCCTGCTGGTCAATCCCGCGGGCACGCCCGAGGCTCCCGAGCTGCTGGCCTCGTGGCGTCCGGCTCCGTCCGCCACGCACTACGTTGCCGAGTGGAGCCGGGACAACGCCACNTGGCACGCGCTGCCCGAGGTCACGCAGCCCGAGATTTCCGCCAGCGTGCCGGCCGGGTCCATCTATTTTCGCGTGGCCGGGGTCGGCGCAATCCGCGGGCCGTGGGCCACGTGGTCCGGCTCCGTGGGCGACCCCGAGCCGCCGTGGTCCGTGCCTGTTTCGCTCGTGCAGCCGTATCAGGCGGGCGAGCTCGCCCTGCAGTGGACCGCCTCGGCCCTTGCCAGCGAGTACGTGCTGACCCTCAAATCCGGCGCCACCACGCTGCGCGAGGTGGTCGTCACCGGCCTGACCTACACCTACACCGCCACCATGGCCGAGCTGGACGGCGGGCCGTTTCGCGAGGTGCTCGCGGAGCTGGTGGCCCGCAACGATGCCGGGACCAGCACCGCGTCCAGCCTGACCGCCACGGACCCGGCTCCGGCCGTGCCGCCGAATCTGACGCACGCCGTGTCCGGATCCTCCGTGACCTTCGACTGGACCGGCGTGGACGGCGACGTGACCGGCTACATCCTCGCGCGNGGCGCGGCTGCCGGGTTCGGCGTTGCCGACGCNGCGGAGGTGCTGCGCGTGGNCGCGGACGCCGTGTCCGCCACGTTCGACGGGCTTGNCGCCGGCACNCATTATTTCCGCGTGTTCACCGTGGACCGACTCTACGACCTCAACCCGGACGTGACCGAGATGCAGCTCTCGGACGAGATCGCCGTGATCATCTAGGAGGACCCATGGCAAACGACATCACCCCGTTTCCCGCCATGCTGCCGCTGCCCCGNCGNGCCGACTACAAGGTCCAGCCCGAGGANACCCGGCGCAAGACCGAGATGGAGGACGGCGTCCGGGTGCGGCAGGAGTTTCCCGACGACCCGTCGCTGATGCCCGTCTCGTGGGTGCTCACCGCCGANCAGGCGGTCATCTTCGAGGCGTGGGAAAAGCACACCCTGAAAAGCGGCTCCAANTGGTTCGAGATTTTGCTGATGACCGCTGCCGGACTCTCTCCCCACGTGGTCCGCTTCGAGCAGCGTCCGGACTTCGACTTCCGGGGGCTGTCCGGCATTGTGCAGGCCGTGCTGCGGGTGGAGGAGCGGCGCACGCTGGCGGCCGACGAGGTGGCCGCGGTGGTGGAGATGGGCGGCTTCGATGCGCTCGGCGGGGACGAGCTGCACAGGATTATCCATGCGGACCTTCCGGGCCCGCTCAACTGGTAGGAGGCGACAATGGCCGATTTTCTGACTCTCATTGCNCGCATGCGGGCCGACATGGCCCTGCTGCACGACATCATCCACGGCGCGGCGGATCAGCTGGTGCCCACCGAGGGCGGCGATGTGCCGACGGCCGCCAAGGTCCTGGGCGATCTGCAGGCGCAGGCCGACGCGCTGCTCGGGCTCGATCACAACGCGCTCAACTCGCGCAGCGCGGCCGGTGCGCACCCCATGGANGCGATCACGGGACTGCTGGATGCGCTGGCCGGCAAGGCCGACGCCGCGACGACCGATGCGGCCCTGGCCGTCTGTGCGGTGGTCAATGCCCACAACCTCTGGACCGCGCCGCAGGAATACGAGCAGACCGCGCT
>NZ_AQXE01000026.1 GCF_000375485.1 Desulfovibrio oxyclinae DSM 11498
AAGCGCAGACAGGAGCAACAGGCCCGCGAAGCCGAGCAGGCCGAACTGCGAGACTGCCCCTACTGCGCCGAGCCCATCAAGAAAAAGGCCATCAAATGCAAACACTGCGGCAGCGACGTGGAGCCGGAGGCCGGAAGTTCCGATGTCCAATCCATGACAACGCAGGAGTTGGAAGCGGAGGCGGCACGGCAGGCCCTTACGGAGATAAGCCAACAGTCCAAACCCAAAGTCAGCACCAAGCACGCCATGGTCTTGTTGACCGTGGGTGGAGCGCTGGTCGCCCTCATGATCTACGGGGCCATGGGGCGGGGGTAGTATGGCAACCTTAACCGACAAAACGATTTCATGAAGAAATAGCATGCACAAGATTACACAAATCACGATACGGAATTATAAATCCTGCCAAGAAGTTACTGTTGATCTGGATGATTTCACACCTTTAGTCGGCTATAATAATGCTGGGAAATCAAACATTCTTCGCGCCTTGCTTTGGGCAATAAATCCGACAAAATTCACAAAAGTTGATTGTTACGATCCAGACCGACCGGTCGAGGTCGAGTGTACGATTGATGGGATTGAGGAAGAGGTCTTCGAAGGTCTCGGACGCCACAGGGCCGCCCTTGAACCACTTTGCCAAGAAGGCAAGATAACAATCAAGATTGAGGGCAAACATGGCGATATTCCCAGCCGTTTTACTCGTTTTGCTAAGAATACTGATGGTGAATGGGTTAATCCCGGTGGAATTAAAGAGGCAATGAATGCATTCTTTCCCGACGCCGTTGTTATTTCTGCTATGGAAGATGCAACCGAGGACCTGTCTAAAAACAAATCGGGAACAACACTTGGAAAGCTCTTAGCTTGGGTCATTAAACCAATTATGGCCGAACATGAGGATTCAATCGCACAAGCCCTTGAGCAAATGAATGAACTTCTGAACGCGGAGGGCGCAACCCGTGCACGCGAACTCGCTGAATTTGATCAAGAAGCTACAAGGGCTATTCAAGACTTCTTCCCAGGCATTCTGCTAAGCATTGACGTTCCCCCTCCTTCAATTGAAACCATATTCAAGTCAGGCATCGTCCGCATGGGAGAAAAGATTCCAGGGCAAGCTCAAACTCTTTGGAGAGATGTCGCTGCACATGGACATGGAGCCCAGCGCGCGGCGCACATGGCTCTTGTAAAGCTACTTGCTGAAAAGAATACGACTGGAACGGGCCGCCGGCTTCTCTTGATTGACGAGCCAGAACTATACATGCATCCGCAGATGGTCGAACAGGTACGAATTGCGCTCAAGAACCTATCTCGGAACAACTATCAAGTGGTCTTTACAACCCATTCCCCCCTATTGGTCGAAGAAAGAGATGTACCAAAAGCGGTAATGGTTAAAAAAGATTCGACGACAACATCCGTTCGAAAAACACTCGACTCATGTTGCCGTCTATTCACTCAAGACAAAGTCGCTGGCGCTCGTAGAGAGCTTTTTGAGCTCGGGAATTCTGCGCAGCTTCTTTTTTGTGACAAAGCTCTTATTGCAGAAGGGTCTACAGAGAAAGAGATTTTACCCGACCTACTGTCGCACTTTCTGCAAACAACATTTCCTAATGAGAAAGCAGCGCTGCTCAACATAAGAGGGTGTAGTGGGATTCCCAAAACCCGGAAGATTCTTGACGCGCTCAGCATTCCTCACAAAACCATTGCGGATCTTGATTTTGCTTTCGGCTCCGCAGGGAAGGACTGCCAAGTCGCTGAATATGATAGACTCGTTCAGGAATCAAAAGCTGTGATTCAATCACTGTCAGAAAAGCATGGATTTAGACTGAACGGCGAAGGACGTCCACAAACTAAGAGTAGCAACATGACAGCCGAAGAAGCATATAACTTGTTTGCTACCTCAGACGATGGGAAAGACCTTGTTGAAGAAATTCACAATCGTTTTTTGGAAAAAGATGTTTGGCTATGGCCTTTAGGGTCGATTGAATATCATCTGGGCATGGTTGAAAAAGGCGGGGCCGCAGTCGTTCGGTGTTGCAAACAACTTGAATCGTGCTCCGAAGAAGAGTTGATTGAACAGGGCATGGACTCTGCGACTATATGCGATGCCTTGCGATGGGCACTCGATATTGTGTAGCCATCATGGAAGGGACTACTTTAATGCCAGCCCCCATGACCATCATCTCCATGCCGGACGAGGTAAACGGCGGACACATCACGGTTGCCGGCGTCTCCTACCACGACATGGACATGGCCCGGCAATGGTTCGAGCGGGTCCGTCCGCACGCCGATTCGGACGGCCCGCTCCTTTTCCACCTGGTGGGCGAGACCGGCGAAACCCTTGAAACCATCTCCATCGGCCTCGACACCGCCGAGGAGATGCTGGACACGGAACTGACCTTGGAAAAACTGCACCACCTTGCCCAGTTGCAGCAGCGCGGGGAGATGGTCACAGCGTTGGATTTGGACCAAAAGGAGATCACTCATGGCTAACATGATGCGTTGCCCCGCATGTAAAAAGAACATTTCCGTTGAAACTGAATCGTGCCCCAAATGCGGGCACCCCATAACGGATGCCGACCGGGAAAAAGATCGCAAAGCAAAAAAGAATGCGGGGATCGGATGCCTTGTCATCTTTGCGTTTTTGGCTTTGATGTACGTCATTGGACAACCCTCGTCTTCAAGCACCCCGCAGGAAACGACACGACAGAGCAGACCTGAACCGCAAAAGGATTATTCTCAATACGCCGGTCAAGTTGAACGGTTCTTCAATCAAGTTCTGGGGCATGCGCGAGCTGCAGACAATGCCGCCACAAAATTTCAAGGATACTCGCAAAAAATGGCAAAGGGACAGGGCGATCTGTTTACAGCCTATGCTCTAGCCAAGGACGCAAAGAACAAGGCTGAGTCGGCAAACCATGCTATCAGCAAAACAAGCTTGCCCGACCTGCCCAGCGAATTGAAAAGCCTTCTGCAAAAAGGACGCTCGGAATTGTCGACATGTTATTACGTAAAGGCGAACGCCTTTGAAGCAGGAATGAAGTTCCTCGACACCCAGCGCCCGTCCGCACTGGAAGAATTCAAAGAGAGGAGCGAGGAGGCCCAGACATTCATGGTTCGCGGAATTGCTAAATTGACGAGTGCAAAGATGAAGGCAGGGCTGATTGAGTAGCCATTGCCGTTGACCAAAACACTAAGCAGCATCCTCGACCCAACCAGAGTACCACCAAACAAGCCCCCGGCCGCACAACGCGACCGGGGGCTTTTCAGTTGCCAAGCTCGCCAGACAATAGCTCATCGGGACAAAATTTCCTCCGCGAGTTCGATCAATCGCTCGGACGTCACGTCATCGAAGTCGATAGCAGTCTTGATGCTGGAGCGCCACGACTGTGATATGTCTTTTGTCACTGCGAAAACATCGAACATATCCGGAGAGCGAAGCGCTAGTTGATACGCGATTGCGTCTTGAAGCAGCTGCACGTCGAGATATACGTGATCACTCTCGCACAAACGCTGTTCCAGAAAGTAGTCTTTGAAATTCTGATGCAAGCGCTGAACCCGCTCGTCTGACAGCGAAAACATATATCTATGAAATTCGAGAAACGACGTCCGCTGCGCACTCAGCGATTTATACCGCTGCGAATCCTGATTCTCTTCCAAATAGTACGGGTTCACAATCGTATACGGCCCGTTCTGCGCGACGACCTGCTTTTGCATCTTCATCGCGTATTGATTCAACCCCGACGTGAGCCCCATGGCGTCCAGCTTTTCTTGAATCGCGGCCAGGATAAAATCGTTAGCCGAGCACTTTTCCCCCGATTCGATCTGAATCGCTCCCGCTGCCCGGGCAATTGCGGGCCGCAAATCGTTGTCCGGATGAAATCTTACGACAGACTGCGGGGTTCCTTTCTTCATTGCCATTCCTGCTCTCCCTTCTTTAGATCAGATTCAAAACGAGGATGCTTTCGCCGTGTTCGTCTTCCATGCCTACGGAGTCGAATCCCATCCGGCGGCAGACTTCGCCCTTGATCCCTTGGATGTCCCAGCTCAGTTCGCCGAGGCTGTCAAAACCGAACTGTTCCAGCAGTTCCGAAGCAACATCGTCGTCGAGATCGAAAACGCTTTCATCTTCTGCGACGAGTTCCAGCATCAAGTCGGCATCGATGTCGGAAACACACCTTTCGTCGTCGATCACTGCCAGCACCAGGGCTTCAACGTCTTCGGCGTGATCGGAATAAAAAGCCAGGTGACGGAAGTCGTCGGCGCTGANGTGGCGCCCGAGGCTCATTTCAAAAACCGTTTCGCCGTGCGATTCTGCAACTTCCCGTTCCGGGCTTGCGAAGATGCCGCCGAAGCGGTTGTCAAATTCGGAGGAAAA
>NZ_AQXE01000027.1 GCF_000375485.1 Desulfovibrio oxyclinae DSM 11498
TGTCGCCCTGCACCACCTGCGCGGGAGCGGCCTGCCGAAAGGTGTTGTCCGGGTATCTCCACATGATGAAACCTCCTAGAATGCGTTGGAATATTGGAAGGGCTGCGCCGCCCAGGCGATGCCGAGGATGGTGTCGCCATTGCCGTTGATCAGCGACGAGGAATTTATGACGTCGAAGCCACTGGAGAGAAACGAAAACAGCCCGGGCGAGCCGAACGCCTGCTCAACCGTGTTGCCCTCAACCCACCGCTCAATATTGTTCCGGCCTCCGTCCATGTCGGAAGACACGAAGAACCAGTCCTGAGCGTCATCCGCGTTTTTTCCCAGCATGGCCCGGGGCAGAAAACCCAGATTTGCTCTCGGCCCTGCGTTGGAGCCGTTGCCCTCAAAGCTGAACACCTCCGAAAAGCCGGGGACGGAGCGGAAAACGTAGGCGATATAGGTTTCGGCGGGGGCGTTCACGGTGCTGTTGTTCCCAACGGTGAAAGCAAGGGAATTCGGTTCGACGTCCCCCCATATATCCGAGTTGGCCACCGCTGCACTCACCTGATGCGGCTGAATGAAGTGCGTTGCCCCGAGGGCTTTGTGATAGGCAACCCAACCATTCGTCGAAGTGAGAGCTTTCACCATGATGAACTCGGGCGTGCCGCCGCAATCATGGACGATCTGTCTGCCAGACACGCCGTCCCCGACCCATGTCACAATGTCGAATCCAAACTCCGGCCCGCGTTGCAGGAAGAAGTCGAGATACTGCCCGCCAAGGGCGTTGTCGTTGCTGCCGTCCCCCACGGTATAGCCGTCGTTGAAGAACTCCCGAATCCCGTTTGTGGGATTGGCTTCGGCCCCGTTGCTGTTTGTCGCAAGGGACCGCCCGGCACCGCGCACCGTGTCGAACAGCATCCAGGTCCCATCTGCGTCCAGCCGCTTCATGAAAACAAGATCCGGCCGCGCCGCGAGACCGGATACGGTGGCCTGCGCTCCGGTCCCCTCTCTTGCGAGAATGCCAACACCGTCGCCCGGATCACGGTGCGCCGGTTCTTCAAGGTTGGCCGCGCAAAGCGCTTTGAAGCCAATCGGGGGAGCGTAGGCGAACGGCTTCGCCCCGAAGTTCGCGGTCAAGGTGTGGGGCTGATTGCCCTGAATCGGGCGGCTCGGACCTTCAAGAGGAACAAACGGGAAGACGCCCTGCGACACGCCGTTTTTGAAAAGCTCGACCTCGCAGATATCCCTGTCCACAGCCAATCCCAGCAGGTCGCCGGATGCGAAACCGGCGATCGGCCCGCCGTTGGTGAGCGTGCCGTCGCTGTTCCAGGCAAAGCCGTACACCCCGACAAAGTTCTGTGCCGCCGTGACGGTGGTATACTCAATTTCCCAGTAGTACCTTCCCTCGCTGAATCCGACGGTGCCTGTCGTGCGGTCGTCGCTGGTGGCGCTGCATGTCTGCGTGAGGTTGCCGTTGCTGAGAGTGACGTTTCCCTGCGGGCCACCAAGCACGTACGCTTGGAGAACACAGCAGTTGTTCGTCGGCGTGTCGGCAGTCTGCTGCGGAGATCCGACCGGGGAAAACGGGTTGCCGTTGCCCGAGACGTCCGCGCCGAGACCAGCGCCGTCTGCAAAGTCCAGGGCAAACGCATTGTTGACCGGGGCGGCCGGGGCAGCATCGGCCGTGGGAGCCGCGTCCCCGGCAGTGCCTACGCCGAAGGTGTCCACGCGCTGGGTGCCGTTGTAGAAGTAGAGCCCGACGCGCCCGGCTGGCAGCACGTTGAGCGGCGTCGCGTCCAGTATGTCCCAGCCCGCGGGCTCGGATTCGCTGGACCCCCACGCCTTGACGCTGACCTTGCCGCCGCTGTAGCGGGCGCGGATCCAGTTCCAGCCGCCGTCCACAAGTGCACCAGCTGACACAACGCCCGCGTGGATGGTCCCGGAGCCGTTGGATACGTACTGACCGATCCCCACCTCGCCGCTGGCGGGCGTCACGTCGAAGCGGTAGCCCGTGACGTCGGACACCGCCGCGAGAATCACTGACTGCGTCTCGCCGGCAGCGCCCTTGATGCGCGCCACCACCTCGACATCGTCCGTGCTGGAGACCGTGTTGAGATACCACGCGGACCGGTCGTAGCTCACCGAGCACTCGACCGCGCTGCCGTCCTCGCCATCGGTGACGAGGGCCAAAGACATGGTGCCGAACAAGTCGGTCCAGTCGGCAAGAGTGTCGCAATAATTGAGTTGAGTGCCCACGCTACCTCCTCGGGACCCAAAGTCCGGAAACTTGAATGGAAAATTCGCCAAACGCCGTCGGCGCAAGGACCTCCTGCGCGAAATGCACGCCCGCCACGTAGCAGTCGCCGCCGGAGCCGATCCGGTGTTCCACGGCCTTGCCCACGTAGCTGACGTGCGCGGACGCATCCAGCTCGCCGACCAGCGCGCCGTTGACGTGCATCCGCATGTATCCCGTGTCGCTGCACGACAGGCAGACGTCGTACCAGCCGGTCTGATCGACGAACAATCCGGCGGAGGCGAGCTGGTAGCTGACGGCGCCGCCGGTCTCGCTTT
>NZ_AQXE01000028.1 GCF_000375485.1 Desulfovibrio oxyclinae DSM 11498
GGCCGCACCGATGCGCGGGAGCGCGCGCCGCAGGCCGTGGGCCAGCAGTGCGGCGGGCGGTACGTGGACGAGTGCCGGCAGCAGTTCGGCAACGCTCTTGAGATGGTCTGTGCAACCTGTCCCGACTAGGAGGGTACGATGGCGAACGATTCGAGCGTGCGGGTGCTCATCGAGGCGGTCAACAAGACGCAGGACGAGTTCCGCGAGGTCCGCCGCGACCTCAAGCGCACCGAGCGCAGCACCCGCAAAGCCGAGACCGCATGGGATCGGTTCGGGCGCGGGGTGAAAAAATCCACCAGCCAGGCCAGCGCGTCTGTTGAACGATTCACGGACAGACTGGGGCCAATGGGGTCTATGCTCCAAGCCATGGGTCCTGCCGGGCTGGGCGCGGCTGCCGGAATTGTTGCCGTAGGCACTGCAATTGTATCCGGCACCATGAGTGCGGCCAATTGGGAACGGCGTCTTAATCGCACCGAAGCGCTGCTGCATGCAACGGGGCATGCAGCGGGATTTACCGCCGCCGAGCTGGACAAGCTCGCGCGCGAACGGGATCTCGCTACGTTGGGCGACCGCAATGAGATCATGGACGCCATCAACATCCTGCAGTCATTTAAGAGCATCTCTGGAGAGACCTTCAAAACCACGCTGGTACTGGCGCAGGATATTTCCGAGGTCATGGGGCAGTCTCTCAAGACCACCATCACGCAGGTGGGCAAGGCGCTGGAGGATCCGGTGCGCGGGCTCACCGCGCTGCGCCGTTCCGGCGTCTCCTTCACCGAGGCGGAAGAAGAGATGATCAAGTCGATGGTGGAAGCCAACGACGTCATGGGCGCGCAGGAAAAGATCCTCAACGCGCTGGAGGCGCAGTTCGGCGGGGCCGCCGAGGCAGCAGCCGTGGGGCTGCCCGGTGCATTGGACACCCTGTCCTACCGTTGGCGTGATTTTCTCGAAGCTTTTGAACAAACTGAAGCAGCCACCTTGGCTGTTGGCGGTTTGTCTGAGGCATTGAAGGGCCTGACAAAATATATGCCGCAAATTGGGCATACCCTTGCGCTGCCTTTTTATGAAATTGCTGCTGCCATTGCTGTCGTGAAAGGTGAGATGGACTTTTCAGACTGGGCTTCTGCGGGGAGTACCGAAGAACTCAGGTTGGCACTGCAAAAAGCAGGAGCCAAGCTCCGCGAGGAACGGGCGCTTGCTGACACGTCCGGGACCATCAAGTTGTTTTCGGACAAAGAGCTGGCGATCCTCGAAAAGCTGGGGGCCGGCAAGGGCGTCGCCATGATCAGAGGGCAGGCGTACGGCGTAGGCGAATCTCCAACTGGTGCAGGAGAGGACGATGATCGCGATCCTCCTCCGCCTCCCTCCATCCCGGAGACATGGTGGGCCGATGACTACGCCAACGGGGTCAAGGAGCGCGAGCGGGTGTTCGCCAAGGCGCTTGAGGACCAGAAGGCGGCGCTCAAGGATTTTGACCGCGACTACCGGGAAATCACCATGGGCGAGACGCAGTTCGCCATTGCCGAGGTGCAGGCGCGGTCCGAGCAGCTGCAGCGCTACGCCCGGGGCGACGCGGACAAGGTCGCCGAAATCCAGCACTGGGAAAACCTGCGCATCGCCGAAATCAACGAAGAGGCCGCCGGCAAGTCTGCCAACGCGTGGGAGCAGTATGCGTACGGCGCCATGGACTCCATGCGCAACATGAGCTCGCTGGCCAACACCGTGGGCGGCACCATGGAAGATGCTTTCGTGTCCGCGTTCACCGGCGCCGAAGTCTCCGCCGAGAAGATGTTCCAGACGATCTACGCGGAGATGGTCCGTGTCTCGGTAGCCCGCCCCATGGCCGGAGCCCTGACCGAGGGGCTCGGCTCCATTTTCGGGTCCATTTTCCACGACGGCGGCGCGGTGGGCGGCCCGGCCCCGGTGCGGGCGGTGCCCGCCGACCTGTTCGCCCACGCCCCGCGCTACCACGGGGGCGGACGGCTCGGTCCCGGGGAGCGGCCCGTCATCGCACGCGACGGCGAGATCATTCTCAACGCCGCGCAGCAGGAGGGCGTGGCAAACCAGCTCGGCCGCGACGGCGCACCGGTCAACGTGCGCGTGATCAACAACGGACGCGGCGAGGTGCGGACACAACAGCACCAGCGCGCGGACGGCGGCATGGATCTGGACATCATTTTCGACGAAATCGACCGGCTGTCCGCGCAGGGCATTCGCGGCGGCCAGAC
>NZ_AQXE01000029.1 GCF_000375485.1 Desulfovibrio oxyclinae DSM 11498
GGTCTGCTGAACACATCGCTGCGCTTACACATCCGGCCTATCAACCTCGTAGTCTACAAGGGATCTTCAGGGACCGAAGTCCAGGGAGAACTAATCTTGAGGATGGCTTCCCGCTTAGATGCCTTCAGCGGTTATCCGTGCCGAACATAGCTACCCTGCAGTGCCACTGGCGTGACAACAGGAACACCAGAGGTTCGTCCACCCCGGTCCTCTCGTACTAGGGGCAGACCCTCTTCAATTCTCCTACGCCCACAGAGGATAGGGACCAAACTGTCTCACGACGTTTTAAACCCAGCTCGCGTACCACTTTAAACGGCGAACAGCCGTACCCTTGGGACCTGCTCCAGCCCCAGGATGTGATGAGCCGACATCGAGGTGCCAAACCGCGTCGTCGATGTGAACTCTTGGACGCGATCAGCCTGTTATCCCCGGCGTACCTTTTATCCTATGAGCGATGGCCCTTCCATGCGGAACCACCGGATCACTAAGACCAACTTTCGTTCCTGCTCGACATGTCTGTCTCACAGTCAAGCTCCCTTATGCCTTTGCACTCGACGGCTGGTTTCCAATCAGCCTGAGGGAACCTTTGCAAGCCTCCGTTACTCTTTGGGAGGCGACCGCCCCAGTCAAACTACCCACCAGACACTGTCTCCAAGCCGGATAACGGCGTTGGATTAGATACCTAGATTATCAAGGGTGGTATTTCAAGGGTGACTCCACGAACACTGGCGTGCCCGCTTCAAAGTCTCCCACCTATCCTACACATGATAAACCAAATACCAATGTCAAGCTGTAGTAAAGGTGCACAGGGTCTTTCCGTCCTTCTGCGGGTACCGGGCATTTTCACCCGGAATTCAATTTCACTGAGTCTCTGGTTGAGACAGTGGGGGGATCGTTACGCCATTCGTGCAGGTCGGAACTTACCCGACAAGGAATTTCGCTACCTTAGGACCGTTATAGTTACGGCCGCCGTTTACCGGGGCTTCGATTTAGAGCTTCGCCGAAGCTAACTCCACCTCTTAACCTTCCGGCACCGGGCAGGCGTCAGTCCCTATACTTCGTCTTACGACTTCGCAGAGACCTATGTTTTTAGTAAACAGTCGCCCCCCCCGATTCGCTGCGGCTCTCACGTGCTCAACAAGCAAGTCATATCACACGCGGGAGCATCCCTTATTGCGAACTTACGGGATCATTTTGCCGAGTTCCTTAACCAGAGTTCTCTCAAGCGCCTTGGTCTGCTCGACCCGCCTACCTGTGTTGGTTTGCGGTACGGTCTGCACATGCTAAACTTAGAAGCTTTTCTAGGCAGCATGGAATCACTGACTTCAGTCTGTAAATGACACGGCATCACGTCTCGGCCTTAAAGAAGAGCGGATTTGCCTACCCTTCAAGCCTACACGCTTGCACCGGGATATCCAACACCCGGATCAGCTATCCTCCTGCGTCCCTCCGTCGCACACATGTACAGGTACAGGAATATTAACCTGTTTCCCATCGGTTACGCTTTTCAGCCTCACCTTAGGGGCCGACTTACCCTGGGCAGATTAGCTTTACCCAGGAAACCTTAGGCTTACGGCGAACGGGTTTCTCACCCGTTTTATCGTTACTCATGCCAGCATAATCACTTCTCATTAGTCCAGCAAACCTCACGATTTGCCTTCATCCCATCTGAGAACGCTCCCCTACCGCTCGTCTAAAAGACGAACCCGAAGCTTCGGTACCATACTTAGCCCCGTTACATTTTCGGCGCAGAATCGCTAGGCCAGTGAGCTATTACGCTTTCTTTAAAGGATGGCTGCTTCTAAGCCAACCTCCTGGATGTATCAGCAACTCCACCACCTTTCCCACTTAGTATGGATTTGGAGACCTTAGCTGTCGATCTGGGCTGTTTCC
>NZ_AQXE01000030.1 GCF_000375485.1 Desulfovibrio oxyclinae DSM 11498
AGGATGCGTTCAAGAGCCTTGAAAATGTCTGGGCCTATTGCACGCAAAATTGGCTCAAGTTCCAAACAAGCGGCAAGCATCATACGCAACGCCGCACCTTGCCGTGGTGGAAGAAGGTCCAGCAAAGCTACCTCGGTGTGCATGATCCGGTACCGTCCATCAGAGCCAAGGCCATTCGCAATGACCAGAAGCAGCTAAGCGCCCAATTGGTCGGTCTGGCTACTTCGCTTGCGGCCACTTTGGATGAAGAGGATGGAAAACTCTATCCCGATTCGCTTTGTTCCGTGGATTTGGAATCGGTTTTCCATGAAGCAATTTCGATTTCCGGCAAAACGCCGCCCGAACTACTCGAAAGCATCACCGAAAAGAAATCTAATTATTACAGGGACAAATTGAAATACCGAATTTTGAATTCGGAGCGATTCAAATTCGGACTTCCGGCTGATTCGGATGCACTCGGAATTCCGCCTGAAAAGCAGTCCATTTTCGATTTCGAGGCCGAGGGAGAATAGAGATGGGCATGACGACTCAGCTTGGACGCAAATTCAGCCCGAAAGAGACCGCCGATTTCTTCGAGGTTGCAGAGTCCACGGTGATGCGGCATCCTGCCCGTTACGGCGGTGTAAAGCTAGGTCGTCGTGTCCTGTTCTTTGAAAACCTCATAGGCGAAGCAATCAGGAGGCATTATGCCTTACAAGTTGAAGAAGAACGGGAAAACCGTCTGGATGGCGCAAGTCAAACTGAACGGTCGAAAATACAGGCGGCAGTTTCAGACAAAAGCGGACGCCAAGGCGTGGGAAGTCGAAAGGAAGAATGCCACGGCAGAGCCGGAAGAGCCGACGATCCCCACGACCTCCTTGCTTGAACTGGCGAACCACTACCTGAATTACGCGGTCAAATTCGCGCCCAAGACCTACAGCGAGAAACGAACGGCCTTCAAACGGTTCTTCAAGAGCATTGATCCGCACAAGGCGGCTCAGGACTTCAGCAAGAAGGACGCTCTGGATTACCTTCAAGCCCTGTTTCAGGAGAAAAGCGGATATTCCACCAACAAGGAACGCAAAAACCTTGCAGCAGCATGGAATTACGGCATCAAGTTCCTTGAAGGGTTTCCGACTTTGAATCCGTTTCTTGCCGTTCCGCGATTCCCGGAACAGCGCCAGAACCGATACATTCCGCCTGAAAAAGACTTCTGGAAAGTCTATGCTCAGGCAGAAGGGCAAAACCGTGTCCTGCTCCTGACCTTCCTGCATACAGCGGCAAGGCGTGGGGAGCTGTATCGGTTGCAATGGAATGACGTTGATTTCGGCGGGAAAAGGCTGCGACTCGGCACACGAAAGCGTCAGGACGGTTCCATGGAATATGAATGGCTACCCATGACGGATGAGCTATACCGCACACTTCTGGATCACAGACAGCAGGCGGTAAACGAATGGGTGTTCGTACAGCCATCGGGCCGTTTTCAGCACAAGCCCTATACCGAGAATCGGGGCTTTCCGCAGAATCTCTGCCGCAAGGCTGGGATAACGCCGTTTGGGTGTCATGCGATACGGCATCTTACGGCGTCGATTTTGGCGAACAACAATGTTCCCATGATCGCGATTCAGCAAATCCTCAGACACAAGAAGCTTGCGACAACGGAGCGTTATGTACGGGGAATGGAGCCGATCCGACCTCACCTTGAGATATTGCAGGGCGGCATGAAGGCAAGCCTTGATCCCGGCCA
>NZ_AQXE01000031.1 GCF_000375485.1 Desulfovibrio oxyclinae DSM 11498
GTGAGTGCTTAAAAAGTGTACACATGAGGCATGCAGAGTGTCTAAATTTTAGCCAGGCTGTCTCGATCTGAAAAAGGAAAGCCGAATAATGAAGAAAAGAATCAACAATTTTTTGGGAAATATGTCGCCTTGGGCTGTTATCGGGATGAGCCTTATCCTTGTAATCGTGGTGCTCGTTTTGGCATTCATGAATTACAATCGCGAAAAACAATATATGGGACGGGTGCTCAGTGAGAAAGGCTCGGCCTTGATCAAAGCCTTTGAAGCAGGAACACGCACTGGAATGATGGGCATGCTCGGTGAGGGACCCAACCTGCAAGTGTTGATGCAAGAAATCGCGACCCAACCCGACATCCTCTACATTGCCGTGGTAGACTCCTCCGGAGAAATTCTGGCGCATAGTAATGAAGTTGAAATCGGTCAGCAGTTTATCTCCGAAAAGGATTTGACCGAGTTGGCTGTCACCAAGGATTCTCAGTGGCGTGTCGTAGATGAACCCGAAGGCACAAAGTCTTTCGAGGTGTTCAAGCGATTCCTTCCTGCTTGGGCACAGCGCACTCAGTCTGGCCTGCCTGCAGCAATGCAGCAAAGAAGAAGCCAGATGATGCAGCGTATGATGGGCAGACAGTCAGGAGGCATGTCCGATGATTGGTGCCAACCGGGCTGGATGAGTGGACTTAAACAGGACAGGATATTGGACCCAGCCGAACGACCTGCCATATTTATTGGTATGGACGTAGCTCCGTTCGAAGAGGCCATTGCCGAAGACGTTTCATTAACATTGACCATGTCAGGTATCCTGCTGCTCTTGGGCCTTGGTGGCGTGGTGTCTTTGTTCTGGATGCAAAGCCACACACGGTCCAAGAAGCTTTTGCAGGACTCTCAAGCGTTGACCGCAGAGATGGTAGCGAACATCCCAGAAGGTCTGGTTGTATGCGATCCTGATGGACGAATCACCTATGCAAACGACATTGCCCTTGCTCTGTTGGCACGTGATTATGATGATATCACACGGATTGTGGGACAACAGGCCAAAACCCTCTTGCCCGATGAACTCTGGGTGCTTCGCTCCTCAGTAAATACAGAGCAGCAGGTAGTTGAGAAAGAAATGGAGCTTGCGTTGAATGACGGACATAAGTTGCCTATAGCGGCGGTTGTAACTGATATCATCACCGAAGAGGGAGTCAATGTTGGCCAGTTATTTATGGTTCGCGACCTGAGTCAGGTCAAAGAACTCCAAGAAGAGGTTCGCAAAGCCGATAGAATGGCAGCTATTGGTCATCTTGCCGCAGGTGTTGCTCATGAGGTGCGCAACCCTCTGAGTTCCATCAAGGGCTATGCAACATACTTCGGCTCCCTTTTTGATGAAGGCAGCGACAATCGAAAGGCAGCAGAGGTCATGACCTCGGAAGTTGATCGACT
>NZ_AQXE01000032.1 GCF_000375485.1 Desulfovibrio oxyclinae DSM 11498
CTTCTAAGCCAACCTCCTGGATGTATCAGCAACTCCACCACCTTTCCCACTTAGTATGGATTTGGAGACCTTAGCTGTCGATCTGGGCTGTTTCCCTCTTGGCCATGGACCTTCGCACCCATAGCCTGACTCCCGGGAAGCATCTTACGGCATTCGGAGTTTGAGAAGGGTTGGTAACCTGGTGGGGCCCCTAGCCTTATCAGTGCTCTACCTCCGCAAGACTCGTTCCCGAGGCTATACCTCAATATATTTCGGGGAGAACCAGCTATCACCGGGTTTGATTGGCCTTTCACCCCTATCCACAAGTCATCCAAATCATTTTCAACTGATACTGGTTCGGTCCTCCACTCAGTTTTACCTGAGCTTCAACCTGCTCATGGATAGATCACCCGGCTTCGGGTCTACTCCGCAGTACTCGTCGCCCTATTCGGACTCGCTTTCGCTACGGCTACACTAACGCTTAACCTCGCACTACAGAATAACTCGCTGGCCCGTTATGCAAAAAGCACGCTGTCACGGAACAAGTCCGCTCCAACAGCTTGTAGGCAACCAGTTTCAGGTTCTATTTCACTCCCCTAACAGGGGTTCTTTTCACCTTTCCCTCACGGTACTGGTTCGCTATCGGTCGCTAAGGAGTATTTAGCCTTGGAAGATGGTCCTCCCAGATTCCCACGGGGTTTCACGTGTCCCGCGGTACTCAGGAACCGTCTACGCCGCTGTTCGACTTCGGGTACGAGACTTTCACTCTCTACGGTCAGGCTTCCCAGCCTGTTCCCCTATCTAATCACGGATCGATGATGACGGCCCTACAACCCCGAATGGTCGAAACCATCCGGTTTGGGCTAATCCAGGTTCGCTCGCCGCTACTACCGGAATCTCTCTTGATTTATTCTCCTCCGGGTACTGAGATGTTTCACTTCCCCGGGTTTGCTTCCAAGAGCCTATGTATTCAGCTCAAGGATAACAGGATATGAATCCTGCTGGGTTCCCCCATTCGGAAATCTGCGGGTCAAAGGATGTTTGACTCCTCGCCGCAGCTTATCGCAGCCTACCACGTCCTTCATCGCCTCTTAGCGCCTAGGCATCCACTAGTTGCCCTTATTAACTTATCTAACTAAGAATCCTCTCTCTCACCCTATTCAACTGTCAAAGATCATCCCCAAGATTCGGTTACCCGCCAGCCCCAC